>JABGPJ010000179.1:0-26605 GCA_018645005.1 Deltaproteobacteria bacterium
GATCCAGGTTTCATCATTCAGCTTTCTGCAAAAACCTAACCGGACATTGCTGAGATCTGTTTGATTATCGGGAAGTCAAATATGCAGTTTAACCTGCTCGATATGGCATTTTGAATCGTGATTATTATGATGACGACTATACTTGCTTGATCCCGAGAATAATTATAAGCTTTTGGATTGGATTTACACATAATTTACATGTTCTACATAAATAATTAACAAACCTATGATCTAATATTATCCATTCTAGATCAAACCGCTCTTTCCCACCGGGTTCAAGCTGTCTTTGCTGCATCCGGAAGGCTGACGATGCGTCAAACGACAACACGTTGACAATCCACCGTCTCAAAAAATGATATGATGATTTTTCTAACCAAGTCTCGTGCAATCAGACCTGAACGCCTCCTTTTTCGGTTTATCTTCCTACTGTTTTTTTCGCTCTTTTCTACGCTTCCACTAATCGCTGTTGATATCGATCCTGAGCTGCTGAATAAGGTCAAACTGGTTCAGAAAGATGGAGAAACAATTGTCGAAGTCAGTATGGAAGCCTTGCTTTCACTGGCTTTGGAAAGGAGCACCACAGCAGATGTCCTCGAAATAAACAGACAGATTGCTGAGGAAATCCTGATTGCGTCCAGAGAAATATACAACCCGGTCTTTACTACCTCAGTTGGAGTCTCCCACAAAGTATCTCCTTCCGGTACAAATCTTTCCGGAAATGTCGTTGGTATAGGCAGAACATCATCCGCGCCATTTTTCGGTATTACCTCATCACCTTACCTCAGTTTCAGCGCTTCAGATATGACCGCCCTCTCAGCAACCTGGAGTAAAAAAAACAAGAGCGGTATTACCTATCAGCTGAATTATCAAAAGATTTCCAGCAAAACCAGTCTTGGCAGTGTTCAAAACGAAGGTGACCTTTACGATAACTGGACCGCCGTTGATGACCCATTGTACATTGATAATCTTTCCGCGGCCGTAAACATTCCAATCTTTCAAGATTGGGGCGAGATCAACCGGTTTCCCGAATTAAAAAGTGAAATTGCCCTGTCGCAAACCAAAATGCAATCCAAAAAATCAAAATTGGAATTGCTGAAGATCATAGCTTTTATATACTGGGATCTAGTGGGTGTTCAGCAGAACATTCAAACCTTGGAATCATCTATTCAACTGGCAGAGCAATTTCTGAAGGACACACGAACCCGGCAGCAAATGGGCGTACTGGACATCATCGAAGTCAAACAAAGTGAAAGCCGTCTCGCTGCTGTACGTCAAGGCAAACTGCAGGAGGTTTTCAAAAAAAGTCAAATTGAAGACCAAATCAGGGCTGCACTTAATCTGAGCGATCTGCCCTATGGTTATCAAGCAACAGAGAAAATGGTTGTCCGGTCAAATATACCCGATTTTAGATCCCTTTTGGACAAAGTCTATAAGACGAACAGAGATATTCAACTGCTAAAAGCAGCCACGCAAATGAATGATCTGGCGATGAAAGAAGCACAAAATCGTGCAGCCACCAATTTAGATCTGAATCTTCAATACCAGTTCAACGGATATGGAAAGGATTATGTAAAAGCATCAGGGGGAATGTCCGAAGCAACACTGCATGATTATCAGATCGGGCTGAGTTGGCAAATCCCGCTTTTTGACAAAGTTACGCCACAGAAAATAAACCAGGCTACTCTGGAAAGAGCCCGTCTCAATTTGCAGGTAGAGAGTCAAAAATCCCAATTAAAGGTCGAACTCCAGGCGATTTTGAGAAATCTGAAACTGGCTGTGCAGGGAATTAAACTCGCACAAAACACCGTCGCACTTGTTGAAGAACTCTTGCGCAAAGAGACCGAGAAATTTAATCTGGGAAACAATACAAGTTACAGAATCTCCCAAGTTCAGCAGGACCTGACCGATGCCAGAAAAAATGAGATATTTGCACGCATTCAATATGAAAAAGCATACCTTTCTCTGCTGGTAATTACAGAGAGTATATTCCCGACCTACCACTTGAAAGGCTAATCCGGTTAACTGAGAAAAAAAGACTCTGTTCTGGAGATCATTTCCATTCAGTCAACCCACTCGGAAACCGAGGAAAACAAAAATGATAAAGAAATCATACCAGGTGATCAGAACCAGTATCCTCATCAGCATGTTACTGGTCTTCGTTATGGGGAAGACTGCCGATACAAAATCTGCAGAGCGTAAAATCGTCACAAAAGTAGAAGTCATCAAACTGGCACCTCGGAGACTGGTCAATTATGCAACCTTTATTGGTCATTTAAAACCAGCAAATCGGATCACGCTGAGTTCTGAAATCCCCGGAATCATCGAAAAGGCGTCATTTTTAATCGGGGAATCGATTAAAAAGGGACAGGTCCTGATCCAGTTCGATACCCGGAAACTAAGGTTGAGTAAAAAGCTCAACGAATCCAATTATACACTTGCTTTGATGGATTATAAGAGGGAAAAAAACCTCTATATCAAAAATCTGACCACAGTAGCCAAGGTTGCCTCTTTAAAAAACAGGCTGGACGTAAACAAAGTTCGTCTTGATTTGTCCAAACTGGATTTAGAAAAATCCCAGATCAGAGCCCCATTGAATGGTGTCATCAAACAAAAGTACGTCGAAAAAGGGGAATACATCGGAGGCGGTAAAAAAGTTGCAGAAATCATCGATATTACCTCTGTGCTGGCTGCTGTCAATATTCCAGAAATGGAAATTCGGTTTGTAAAACTGAATAAGAAATTCGATATCACACTGGATGCTCTGAAAGGAAAACAATATACCGGGCGCGTAAAGACCATCGGTCTGGAGGCAGATCCGAGAAGCCGTAGTTTTGCGATTGAAGTTGAAATCAGAAATCCCAAGCGAGAGCTACTCCCCGGGATGCTGGCCCGCTTAAAAATGCGAACGCTGTCTATGGATCGTCAGATGCTAATTCCCCGCCATACAATTCAGGAGGAGGAAAGCGGCAGTTTTGTTTATATTGTGAAGAACAACCGGTCCATCAAAAAACCGGTCAAAATCGGCCTAACCGTCAATGATGAAGTGCAAATTTTATCCGGCCTCAAATTTGGTGAGTTTATCGTCGAAACCGGGCAGCAACTGATAACAGACCAGGAAACGGTCAAGGTAATTGAAGTCAAAAAACAAACCTCATAAAAACGGATTCCGGCGCCTTGCTTACCCTTTCATGTCGGTCTGTTCGCATCAATTTTCACTGACTTGACAATCAAATGGATAATAAAACAAAACCAACTAAAGCTTTCTGGTTAAGTAAAACAGCCATACAAAGACCTACTTCCATTTTTCTGATGATGGTGTTGATCTTTTTTATTGGACTCAATGCCTATCTGACTCTGCCCAGAGAAGCATCGCCAGAGGTTCAAATTCCTTATCTTATCGTCACCGTTCCCTATCCCGGGTCCGCACCCGAAGACACTGAGTCACTAATCATTGATAAACTGGAAACAGAAATGCAGAATGTGGATGGTCTCAAGGAGATGTCCTCCACATCCACAGAAGGGGCAGGTATGCTGGCTCTGGAGTATTTTTTGGGAACCGATATTGATGAAGCAAAAACGGAAGTCAGAGAAGTGCTGGACCGCATCAAGCGAGAACTGCCCGATGAAGCAGAAGACGCCATTATCACCGAAATCAACACAGCCGATTTCCCTATTTTAACGCTGAATCTTTCGGGTACAGCTGGACTGCAAAGACTTAAAGAAGTGGCCGAGGAAGTCAAAGATGAGATCGAGGCTATTCCCGGCATCCTTGAAGTCAAAAGGGCTGGAGGACTGGAAAGAGAAGTGCAGGTGAACGTGGATCCTGACAAGTTGCGATACTATAATCTTGATCTCAATCAGGTTGCCAATACGATTGCCTTTGAAAATACCAACATTCCAGCTGGTGATATTACTGTGGGTCCTTTGAAATACATGATTCGAATTCCCGGAGAAATCACTTCACCAAGTGATATTGAAGAGATGGTAATCACAGCCCCCAATCAGATTCCCATTTTTACTCGGGATGTCGCCGAGATCAAATTTGGATTCAAAAAGGTCACATCCCGCTCCAGATTGTATAAAGTCGAGTCAGTCTCCCTTTCCATCTCCAAACGCTCTGGTGAGAATTTGCTGGAGATTACTGAAAAAATAAAAGACATTATCAAAACCTATCAGAACAGATATCAGGGTGTGATATCATTTACAATCCTTTCGGATCACAGTGATTTCGTAAATAAATTGGTCAAAGACCTTGAAAATAATATTTACTCCGGCCTGGCTTCTGTCCTGATTGTTCTGATGCTGATTCTTGGGTTAAGAAACTCGCTTTTTGTTGCAGCTGCGATACCATTTTCCATGCTGATCAGCTTTTTAGTCATCCAGTCACTAGGAATCACGCTGAACATGATTGTTTTCTTCGGCCTGATCATGGCACTGGGCATGCTGGTCGACAATGCCATCGTCGTGGTTGAGAATATATACAGGCATCTGGAATCCGGTCTTACTCCCAAGCAAGCGGCATTAACCGGTGTCAGTGAAGTAGCCATACCGGTGATCACCTCCACTCTTACAACCCTGGCCGCCTTCACGCCCTTGTTATACATGCCGGGCATCATGGGTGATTTTATGAGCTATATGCCAAAAACACTGATTATTACCCTGACGGCTTCCCTTTTTGTCGGGTTGGTCCTCAATCCCGTGCTCTGCTCCACTATTATGCGCAAACAAAAAAAGTTGAAGGGAAATGATAAGTCCGGTATTACGAGCAACAGCCGGATTCTCAGCGGTTACCGGTTTATACTCAGCTGGTCTCTTCGACACCGGCTCTGGGTCATTATCATGGTACTTCTGATCTGGTTAATCATTATCGTTTCATACTTTAAATTTACGTTCCCCAAAGCCGGTGTTGAATTTTTTCCAACATCGGAAGCTGAAAACGCAGTGATTCATATCGATGCGCCTTTTGGCACCTCGTTGGAAAATTCGGATCGTATGGTTCGAAATATTGAAGAAAAACTCGGCCCCTATAATGACACGACCGATTCCATCGTTTCAAATATCGGTCAGGCACGGGGAAGCGGTTCTTCAACTGGAAACACAACCCATTTAAGTCATATTGTCACTGCCTTTCCTAACTGGGAAAATCGCAAAAAATTGCCGTCTAAAATCATCACAGAAATCCGGGAAGAGCTTCGGAATTTGACCGGAGCCACCTACCGAATTACCAAAGCTGAGCATGGACCTCCAACCGGGAAGCCCGTCAATATTGAGATATCCGGGGAAGATTTGAGCGTACTCAAATCATTGTCACTGGATATTCAAAAAAGAATCAAGAACGTTCCCGGCCTTGTCAATCTTGTAGACAACTTTTCTGCCAACCGATCTGAAATCCAGGTTGTCGTAGATCGGGAAAAAACGGCCCGCCTTGGGCTCAGGACATCACAAGTCGCGAGTATCATCAGAACCGCATTTAATGGAAAAGATGTTTCCACTTATCGTACCGGAAAAGATGAGTATGATATTGTCGTCAGACTTGATAAAAAACATCGATCGTCCCTAGCCAACATCAAACGCCTGTATATTAAAACACCCACAGGAGAATCGGTCTCTTTGAGTGAGCTGGCAGTCGTTAAAAATTCCGTCGCACTGGGCTCCATCAGGCACATTGACGCAAAAAGAGTCATCACGGTGGCAGGGGATGCGGAGGGAGCTTCTGGAGCGGTTGTTTTAAAGAGAGTTCAAAATCAATTGCAGGATTTTAAGACCCCTGCGGGCTACGGTCTTCGCTATTCCGGTGAAAACGAATCCCAGCAGGAGATGCAGGCCTATCTGCCCAAAGCCTTTATGATTGCCGTTTTTCTGATATTTTTGATCCTCGTGACACAGTTCAACTCCCTGGCCTTGCCGTTTATCATTATCACCTCGGTCTTTCTCTCATTTATGGGTGTTTTCCTGGGAATGATCATCCACCAAAGCCCTATCAGCATCATCATGGGAGGGATTGGTATCATTTCATTGGCAGGTGTCGTCGTCAACAATGCCATTGTGTTGCTGGATTATATCATACAGCTGCAAGCAAGTGGCGTTCCAAGGCAGGAAGCAATTATTTTAGGGGGTGTACGGCGTCTCAGGCCGGTATTGTTGACAGCGTTGACCACCATGCTGGCGTTGATGCCGGTAACCCTGGGTCTGGACATTAATTTCTCCCGCTCAAACATATTTGTCCTGGGATCCGAATCAGGGTCGATGTGGTTACCGATGGCACAGGGTGTTATTTATGGACTCGGTGTTGCCACCATTCTGACGCTAATTATTGTTCCCGTTATATATTCCATCTTCGAAGGCGGGAGGGAGCGGTTTGCATCACTCTTTAAAAAAAGGACTCCACAAGTAAAGAGAAGAAAAAAACTTGTGGCAACCGTACCGGCAAAGAAAATTCCCAGAAACTAGGCCTAGGCAGATCGACTATTCAACCACATCATTCACAGAATTCACCAATTGATTGAGATGGTTAATTTGCCATTCATCTAAAACAGGGTCGCTGTCAATATTCGCGACGGCCTTCGCCACAAACGAAGTCCCATTATCACCTGTTTTCGACGAATAGGTATATTTGGCATTCTGGGGAATTTGAATGTCCAACATCTCCAGATTTTCGCAATACACCTGGTTTGCCATTTTATAAAGATCCTGCCCAACATAAACAGCCTGCAAAATTGTCTTGGCTTCTGTCTGTTTGGAACGGGACACCATTTTCTGGTAACGGGGATAAGCCAGACCTGCGATGACTGCTACAATAACCAGTGTAATCATAATCTCAATAAGGCTCAATCCAGCCTGCCGCATCTTCATATTTTCCTCATTGGAAAAAGTTTAAAATTTTTCCAGACTTGAAGTAATAAAGATCAGGGAATATCTATCAGGGAACATCGCGATTGGCAAGCTATTTTTTAAGATTTAGCTAAGATTACAAATGCCTATCTTGTCAAGAGACCATATGATCGTGGTCAATCCAGCCTCTGGTCACAGTCAATCAGGATGGAAAGTATCAATCAGGATGGAGAGTATTCTTTGATTTTATCAATCAGAAAATCACTTTGATTACTGAATATTTCACCAAAATTTCCAAGATAATCACGATAGGAAACAAAATTTTCCATGAAGGTCGATTCATCTTTTTTCTGGATCAATTTTAAGCTTTCCTGGGCTTGATCGATAAAGCTCTTCAACACAACAACATTTTCTGGATTATCCATCAGGATGTGGGTGTAAAGGTGGGGGTCTCGCTGTAAGATGCGGCAGGTAAATGCAAAATTAGCTTGGTAGACGGGGCTGCAGATTGAAAGGAGCGTTTCCAGATCAACTTCCTTTGACTTCAATGTTTGGGTAAAAACAATATGAAAAAAGTGCATGAGGCCTTGGATAAAACTCATAGAAACGTCATGCTTTTTCCAATCATCTATCACGACAACATTCAAGCCCAAATCCTGATAAAGTCGCTGGCATTTAGAAAGGAATTTTTTCCCCCGAACCGGAAGCAAAACAATATTTTGTTTTGAAATATCGGGCATAGATCCAAACATTGGATGGCTGGAGATGACTGCGGCTTCGGTTTCAAGCATGGAAGGGATAATCTTACTTTTGACGGAGCAGAAGTCAGACAAGAGTTGATTTCCCCTGAGCCAGGGGCTGATACGTTTAACCACCTTCGATGATTCATCAATCGGTACACTGACTATTATCAGATCGCTCTGAGCGACAAGATTCTTTTCCATCTGAATGGAATCCACATCTGAAATCAGAACCTCTTTCCCCAGACGTTTAAATTCACGGCCGAACATCGCTCCCATCTGACCTGAACCACCGATGATACCTATCGTATTGATCATATGCTATCTACCTTCTAAAATAGCCACTGTTTTGCCAGCCTGAGTTGATCGTAAATTTTCCGTGAAGTTCGATCCGGCTATCCATTTTTAAGCTGTTTCACAAAGCTCGCTATTTTGAAGTATCGCGTTAGCAGCCGGCCGGCTTCGTCAAAGCTTAATTGACTTGCGGCATCACAGAGGGCATTTTGGGGATCTGGATGAACCTCGACAAACAACCCCGCAATATCGGTCGCTGCACATGCAGACATAAGAGACGGAAGAAACTGTTTGGTTCCTCCTGCTGGATCACTGCTGGGAATACCGTATTTACGAATTGAGTGTCCGGCGTCGAAAAGAACTGGATAGCCCAACGATTTCATGACCTGAAACGATCTAATATCCACCACCAGATCCCGGTAACCAAAACAGGCGCCACGTTCGGTTAAAATGATAGACCGGTTTCCTGTCGATTCTATTTTTTTACAGACATTCTCCATGTCTTGTGGATGAAGAAACTGCGCTTTCTTAACATTGATCGGTTTCCCGGTTTTTGCCAGATCGAGAACCAGATCCGTTTGCATCACCAGATAGGCCGGCACTTGTAAGATATCAAAAACTTCTGCCACACCTTCAGTCAACTCTGTCGGATAATGAACATCCGAAATAATCGGCACATCGAACTCCTTCTTGATTTCACTGAAAATCTTTAATGCTTCTGGAAGGGGTAAACCAGAAAAGTACTTTTCCGACGAACGGTTGTCTTTTTTATAGCTCGCCTTAAAGACAAAATCGACATCGAGCTTTTCAGCTAGAGTTTTCAGATAGTCCGCTGTTTTAAATGCAATGGCCTTATTTTCAAGGATGCAGTTTCCAGCAATCAGAAGCTGCCTTGAGCCATCATATGTGATCTTATCAGATATTCTCATTCACTTATTAAAGCTATTGGTGATTCGCACCTATCGGTAAATGATAACGGCGAATAGATATCCTGTTCTCACCATACAGGAGATAACAAGGGGTTGATTAAAACTAAATCACTTAAGCCACAAAGCTCAGTCTTATTTATCTACGGGTCGGCTAAAAAATTAGCCAAGTGTTTCCCATTCATGAAAAGGAAACACGTTGCTGTCACATTCTGTTTGCAAAATGTCCAGTGCTTTTGCAAACAGATTATCTGAAGTTATTTTTTAACGATCCCTATGTCACGAAATGCTTCATTTTATCCAGGATACATCCTGTTCGAGGGATGTTCCACCTTTTGCACAATAATCCGCGAAGAAGCTTCTTAACTTTAAAACATAGTGCCTGGTCTATCTCCAGCATAAGAAAGTGTCGGTATAAACCGGCTGATTACTATAGATGATACAATAAATTAAAAAAAACCGCTATAGTCAGAGCGATCTACTTTTAACCAATTTCTGATAAATCTCAAATTCCATGGGGGTTGCCTTTCAAAGTCCTTCTCAGACGTTTGCCCTAAGTCAACTTCCCGTTTACAACAAACGTCATATCACGTAACTTACTGCTTATAGTTCAATGAATTGAGAAAAATCGAAATCCGACTTCAACCGCAATTCCCATCCCAACCATGCAAAGAAAAGGCAGTTGCCTAATAATCATATTTTTTCTTATTATCAAATGCCTGCCGAATCTTCTCGCAGCGGAAGCAGAGTTGAAACCTCACAATGTCATTGTACGTTCTTCATTTAAAAATGAAGTCAAGGTTCCCACTCTAAAATATCATTTATACAATCTCTTCGCACCCGGGGAGATCCAGGAACCTTATCTACCAGACTTCGATTTTGAAATAGCGCTCTTGCCAGACGATATTCCACACAACACGACAGTTGGCTGGCTGACAAAATTTTCACCGTCTCTGGCCAGGCTTTTTCGTGGCGATAGCGGACGTTTTGAAAATGGTCTCTTTTTCTATCAGCAGAATAATCTCAACAAAGCAGAATCAGATCTGATTGCCTTGTTGAATCGGCCGTCAGTCCACAGGGAAAAAGCAATTCTTTATCTCGCCTGGATAAAATACAAAGATCAGCTCTGGAAAGAAGCCATTAAACTCTCCAGCCACCTGCTTCAATCAAACGAAATTGACATCGTCAAAGAGGTTCATTACCTGACTTCCCTTATTTATATCAAACAAGAAAAGTTCAAGAAGGTCTTAAGTTTAAATGAAACCCTCCGGTCCAAATTACCGATGGATCAATTCGATCCCAAACAGATCTATGTGCACCTCATCAGTCTGATCAATCTGGGATCCTGGAAAGAAGCCAAATCTGTTTCTGATCTCATATTAAACAAATCCATTGCCCATTCGAAGGTGTTCTTTAAAATCGTAGAGCTAACCGGGTTAATTGATTATAAAAATAAGAGCTATCTTTCGAGTCTGAAGAACTACAACCGGGCGAAATCTTATCATGCCCTCCCGGCCTATCAATTTGTCATGAACCGTCATATTGCCTGGCTATACTATCTCACAGGCAATTATGAATCCGCAGTTAAAGTTCTGCAGGAACGAAACAGCCAGTATTTATCTGACTATACAGAAGAACGTGCTTATTTAAAACTTGCCTGTCTTGTGCGCCTGAAAAAATGGGCAGACGTTAGTATGATTCTGAACGGTTTTAAAGAAGGATCCATTTTTCGCACCTATGGATCTTTTCTGATTCGCCACCACTTAAAAGATTCAACAGAATATCCCGATCTTTTTAAGCAGGTTTCAGCCCAGAAATTCAATTTCCCCGAAATGAAATTTCATGTGGCACTGCTCGATGGCAACCTGTTTTATAAAAGAAAACATTACCAAAAAGCAAAAGATACTTATATCCGCGCTATGTCCGTTGACAGCAGTAGCCAAGATTACTGGATTGCCCAATTTAATCTCGGCCTAACCCATTTAAAACTGCGTCAATACGATCAGGCGGAAATAAATTTTTTGAATCTGATGCGAACTTTTCACGGTTCACAGATCACCCAGCTCCGATATCACCTGATCTATGCTCAATACCAACAGTCAAAAATCGACCCCTCCTGGGAATCCATGGACCTGGCCGACTTTCCGTCACTAAATAGAGATCAGCAAATCGAATTGAGACTGATACAAGCAGGGACATTGCTTAGACTGAGCAAACGTGAAACAGCAAAAAGTGTTTTTATGGACATCTGGCTGCAGACAAAACAGCAGGATGCACTGGAATTTGTGATAAAAATTAGCTACGACCAAAGGCAATTCGATAAAGTCATCAACCTGGTTAAGGAGCATCCTCAACATCGCTCAGACACCCTGATCACCTACGAAGTAAAATCTCTCTTGGCCATGCGCCGCTTCAACGATGCCAAGAGGTCGATTGAAGAAATCCCCGCAGACAATGACCTATTTATTCCATTACGTCTGGAAGTGTGGACTGCTAATAGCGAATACAAATCGATTATCAAATTCATTTCTGGACAACTCAGAAAAGCCCTTGATAAACAACAGCGGCGGTTTTACTACCTCAAGCTCGGCGATGCCTACTTCAACTTGCAACAGTATCAAAAAAGCAAAAACCAATTCTACCGGGCTTTGGGTCTTACCAGTGAACCCATACTCAAAAGCCTGATTCTTTATAATATTGCCCTCAGTAGCTATTATTATAATGACTACGCCTCTTTCCTCAGTGAGGTGAATCAAGTACTGAGCCGAAAAGAAATTACGGATGAGGTGCGCTACAATTTGACCATCCTCTTGGCTGAGTATTATCAAAAAACAAATCGTCTGGTCCAAGCGGACAGCACTCTTGAGAAATACAGTCGGCCTTACACCTATAATCTGGCCAGTATTCATATTAAGAGAATTCGAATCTGGTTCCAGGCTAAAAACCATAAAAAGTGCGTAAAATTGGGCCGAACCGGCGTGTCTGGAGAAAGCGAATACCAACAGCGTGATCGAATCATTATGTTTGGATACTGTGCAAACACCATCCATCGACCGTCTGAAACCATCAAGTCGTTTCGACAAGAACTTGAATCCAATCAAAATTCATATCGAATCAATGAACTCCATTTTATTCTGGCACAGGCTTACTCTCAAACAGGAGATTTCAAGCGCTCCCTGTCACTTGCGCAACCCTTGGTCATCAAACCGCTGAATACTGAAGTACGGCTGGAAACTCAATTACTATTAGCCAGTAACCGACTGCAACTGAAAGATTTAAAAAAGGCCGCTGAGGAGCTGGGAGACGTCAACCAATATCGCGTTACCGGACAATACGTTAGATCATTGCATTTGAAAGGTGAAATCGAATTACAACAAAAGCAATACCATCAGGCTTATCGAACACTGCTTCGAGTTTATTATCTGCCTGATAGTTCAAAAGTGGATCAACAGCTTGTTCTATTGCGAATCACTGAAGGATACTTAAGCGAAATGAACCTGGAGGCGGCCGTCAAACATTTCAAAAAAATTGATGCGAAACTAATTTGGAAAAAGCTGCCGATTCGAAAACGCTACAAGGCAGCCAAAGCATCCATAAAAGCAAAACAGCCGCTATCTTCTCTTGAACAAATTGAGGCAGATATCCAGGGATTGTTTCACGTGAAACAATCCCTGGATATCTGCCCATTCCGTTTTCAATTAAACGGTTTCCTTGAATTCAGGCCCATCGCAAAGCTCAACCTCTCTGTCTCCGATCATGGGGCGTAAAACAAAAACCATCATCATTCTCGGACCGACAGCATCCGGAAAAACCGCACTTGCAGTTCAACTTGCGGGGAATATTGGCGGTGAGATTGTTTCTGCAGACAGCCGCCAGGTTTTTAAAGATATGGATATTGGCAGTGGTAAAGACCTTTCCGAGTACCAATCCATCCCCTATCACCTCATTGATATTCGCAGGGCTGGAGACTCCTATTCCGTCTCAGAATTTCAACAAGATGCGCTTTCTGCGCTTTCTGATATTGCTGGCAGACGATCTGTTCCCATCATCTGCGGAGGCACGGGTCATTATGTTAAATCACTGCTAGACGATTACTGTTTCGCTGAGCAAGGGACCGATTTGGTGTTTACAGAGAATCTTGAATCTCTTTCCCGAGAATCCCTCTATGAAAAAATCAAGTCCGTGGGACTATGGGAAACCCATCATTGGCAATTCGAAAGCCGTCGTCGGATGGCCAGAGCAATTGAAAAACAGCTGCTTCCTCAAACATATCACCACCCGAGAAAGTCATTTAATGATTTGTACAATCCTCTCTGTGTTTATATCCAGATTGAACGCAAAATCCTTATTTCAAGAATTGAGCAGCGTTTAAAAGACCGTTTGCAGTCAGGACTTGTCGAGGAAGTTAAAAGACTGCTTGACAACGGAATTTCCCATCACCGCTTGGAGCGTTATGGTTTAGAATATCGCTGGGTCTCACTCTATCTAAAAGGAGACATTGAATATCAGGAAATGTTTCAGAAATTGGTAGTTGAGATCAGGAGGTATGCAAAAAGGCAAATGACCTTTATCCGCTATCTTCAGAAAAAAGGTCACAGACTGGAGCCAGCTTCGGATCCAGCAGCTTTTTTAGCCAGGGTAGATACCTGGCTCTTGGAATGATGTGCCAAGCTACCTTGGTCACAATGCAGTTATTGCTGCTGCGAAAAACGTCATCCGTCTTACTGAGTCCGGTATCCACGATTTTATCCCCGCACCCTCTATCTTTTTTTGAGAGAAACGATCAACTATTTTCTTCAAAAAGGAATATCGTCCTCCACAAATTCATCACTCTTGGGCGTGGAAGATTGATTGGAATATCCGGAATTTTCCTGCGGTGGCGCACCGAAACCGCCGTTGGGCTGATTTGGAGGGAGCTGTTGTTCGGAGGTGCTCTGCTGTTGATAGCTCCCCTGTCCGGATTGCGGCTTAGAATCCAACAGCTGAATATTACGGGCAGTAATATCCGTGGAATAGCGCTTGTTACCATCTTTATCCTGCCATTCTCTTGTTTGCAGGCTACCTTCCACATAAAGCTGACTGCCTTTATTACAGTATTGTTCGACAATTTCCGCTAACCGATTCCAGAGAACAACCCGATGCCATTCGGTTCTTTCCTGCTTGTTTCCCCCTTGATCCTTGAAATAATCTGTAGTTGCCAGGCTTATGTTCACAACGGTGTGTCCGCTGGGTGTGATTCTTTTTTCGGGATCCTGTCCCAAACGTCCGATTAGCAAAACTTTATTTAAATATCCCATAGAATCGCTCCGTTATAATGGTTATATTTTCTCTGAAAATGATTTCACTCTTTACCTCACTGACAGCATCAAAAAGGTCTCAAATTGAAAGTCATCTGACGAGGACTATAATTCAAACCTGATGAATCTTTAAACCCCTTGACGTAAATCTATCAGGCATTTTCTTAACAGTTCATCCAATGTCAACTGAGGCTTCAAATGTTTGACAATGGTTTTTTCGGCATCACTTGTCGAAAATCCGAGGTTTGAAAGCGCTGAGACAGCATCTGCCAGAATCTGCCCTTGACCCTCTGAAGTTGACTGGTCGCTTTCTTCATTTTCAAAGTGTCCCTGGTATTGCAGACCGTCGAGTTTACCTTGTAAATCCAGGATGATCCGCTGTGCCGTCTTTTTCCCAACACCAGACACTTTAGTGAATGCAAGCGGATTACCGCCTACGATTGCATTTAGAATATCGTTCACGCCAAGTTGATCCACAATATTCAAGGCGACTTTAGGACCGATTCCACTGACACCCAGCAGTGATATAAAAACCTTTCTTGTAAAAAAATTGTGAAATCCAAAAAGTCGAATGCCATCTTCTTTAACAGCAGTATAAACAGCCAGTTCCAACTCTTCCTCTAAACTCACGTTTTTTTGGAACTTCAAATTCTCACCGATCGTGACACGATAGCCGACACCGTTTGTATTGATGATGACCTCGTTCCCATCTATTTCCAGAACTACCCCTTTCAGCCAGGCAATCATCTTATTTCCTTTTCAAACTTCATGAGACTGCTGACCATAAGTTGCATAAACAGTGGTATTGGCATGACAGATAGCTGCCGCCAATGCATCCGCCTCATCTTCTTTGAGAAACTTTCCACGATCAAGATTCAAAAGGATTTTAACCATGGCCCCCACTTGATCTTTCGATGCCCGCCCGACACCGACAACAGCTGATTTGACCTCATTGGGGGCGTATTCGCTTAGAACCACCTGTTTGAGCTTAACGGACAGCATCGCAACCCCTCTTGCGTGGCCGAGTAACAAAGATGATCTCGGGTTGACAGAGTGAAATATTCTCTCTATCGCAGCTGTTTGAGGCAGGTATTGATCAATAATCTGTCCCAGTCGGTTGAATATGACAACGAGTCTGTCTTCGATAGCATTCAGGTTTGCGGTAACTATCGTTTCACTAAAAACGTATTTAAGTCTGTTGTCGATCCTGTCAATGATTCCAATACCTGTATACCGGGTTCCAGGATCGATACCGATTATTCTTGTCCGATTCTCCATCTGCTTCAATCTTTACCACCAAGTTTACCGCTCATTTAATTATCAAGTTGCAGTAAGACACTCTCGGTGATATCAAAATTACTGTAGACGTTCTGCACGTCATCATCGTCTTCCAAAGCTTCAATGAATTTAATTACCTGTGCTGCCTTTGTCACGTCGTCGATTTCTACTCTATTTTGTGGAATCAAATCCAGTCCGGAAGAATCCATTTTCACTTCTTTCTCTTCGAGATACCTGTGTACAGCACCAAGCTCACCTGCAGTTGTTTCTATTGTATATTTCTGTTCATCACTGCTATCGATATCATCCGCACCCGCGTCAATAATATATTCTGTTAGCGTTTCTTCATCAATTACATCTTTTGCGATCTCAATAATTCCCTTCCGATCAAACATATACATCACTGAATTGGTTGAGCCAATATTTCCATTATTTTTGCTGAAAATCGATCTGACGGATGAGATTGTCCGGTTCTTGTTATCTGTCAAGCATTCAACAATGACAGCCACATTATGGGGTCCGTATCCCTCATAATTAAGATTTTCCCAATTCTGGCTTTTGTCGCCCCCTACACCTTTTTTGATCGCCTTATTCATCGTATCATTGGGCATATTGACAGATTTTGCCAATACAATGGCGGACCGTAGTCTGGGATTAGAATTCGCATCTTCACCTCCCATTTTTGCAGCAACGGTGATTTCGCGAATAACCTTTGTAAACACCTTACTGCGTTTTGCATCGGCAGCACCTTTTTTGTGCTTGATGGTACTCCATTTGCTATGTCCTGACATAATTCGCTTCTGTTTTAATATATATTATTGATTATTGTCCCACTCCCGGGGCAAGCTTTGTATCCACCGAAACAGGGAGGCCTAATTAATGATAACGTGTGGCTGATTTGTTTCCTTTGAGACCGGTTTTCACTGACCACTGTTACTATTTATTGATATTTCTTGTCCCTTTCACCATTGATCAAATCAGGATATTCTACCAATCAGGTCGTAAGGATGAGCCTCTATGATGTCAACCAGATGAAAATCCCCTGGCTCTCCAGATCCTTCGTTGATCAAGACCAGACCATCCACATCCGCACCCTGATACTGATTTCTGCCCTGCAGTAAGAGATCAGTCTGTTCATAAGCTCCTTCTATCAAAACTTTTTGTTTTTGACCAATCATTGCCTGGTTTTTTTTGAGCGAAATCTTTTGTTGTGCTTGCATCAGCTGATCCCGACGTAACACTTTTTCTTCTTCTGAAATTGGATCGCCCATTTTTCTTGACCTGATATTATCCTCCTCAGAATAGGTAAAAACGCCTAGATGAGAAAAATATCCTTTCTCAACAAATCTCAACAACTGCCGGAACGCCCTTTCTGTCTCGTTTGGGAACCCGACGATGAACGTTGACCGCAACGCTAAATCCGGTTTCGTTGTCAGGGCAGTCTCAATCAGATTTTCGATTTCCAGGGCAGTAATTTTCCGATTCATACCCTTTAAAACAGAATCATCAATATGCTGAAATGGAATATCTGCATAGGGTGTCAAACGGGAATCCTCTGCCATCAAATGAAACAACTCTTTTGGGTACCGATTTGGGTAAGCATAAAAAATCCGCAGCCAGAAATCACTGGCTGAAGCTTTTAACAATTTCTGAACTAAACTCAGCAGATCTGCCCCACTGTCCAGATCCAACCCATAGGATGCACTATCTTGAGAAATCAGATTGATCTCTTTAATTCCGTTTCTTAATATCGTTAAGAATTCCTGCTCGATACTTCTCAAAGACCGGCTCTTGAAGGGACCTCTCAGCTTGGGTATATTGCAGAACGAACACATGTTGGAACAGCCTTCCGAAATCTTCAGATAGGCATAATTTTTATTCTTGGCAATGACTTCCTCAGTTCTCAAGTTTTTCACGGAGTAGAGAGGTTTTTTTTCAAAAATACCAATCCTTCCTTCATGGCCATGAATTTCTGCGATACACTTTGTAATCTGCGTATAGTCACTGGTGCCCATCACGACATCAATCTCAGGGATTTCATCCAGAAGTTGTTTTCTGTATCGTTCGCTCAGGCACCCGGCAACGATCAGCTTTTTATGACCGCTTTTCTTTTTAATTTGTGCCAGTGACAAGATCCGATCAATAGATTCATTCACAGCCTTGGTAATAAAGGCGCAGGTATTAATCACCATCACATCAGAGTCAACCACATCCGCTGTCATCTCGTAACCGTCAGCCAGCATTTGTCCCATCATTATTTCTGAATCAACGCTGTTTTTTGCGCACCCCAGCGTTTCTAAATAAACTCTATATTTCATAGATAAACCATCGGTTATCTGTTTTGATATTGTGCTTTTGCCTCTGAGGGGGGCCACTAAATCCGAACTTCAATCGAATGGATCCAATCTTAATTGGGTACTGTTTTCTAATAAGAACTCCGACCAGACCAGATCTTCTTTGGTGGTAACCTTGATATTCGATTTTTCTCCATCTACCATGGATACGGCTAGCCCCAAATGTTCAAAATATCCGGCTTCATCAGTAAATTCCAATTTTTGCTGGTTTTCTGCTAAAAAACAGGTTGCGATATCATCATACTTGAATGCTTGGGGAGTCTGCGTGATAAAAAGCTGATCTCTATCGACAATTTGGGTTGCTCCGTTTTTATGCCGTCGTCTGACAGTTTCATTGACATTTATGACAGGGATCGTAACGGTCTTTTCCTGGCTGCTTTTTGCCAGTCTCTCCATCATTAAGGCAGTCACAAAGGGTCTGGCGCCATCATGGGTCATCACAATTCCTGAGAGGGGATTTTTGTGTATATAATTCAACCCTCTTCTGACAGATTCATGCCTTTCGATTCCTCCATTAACAACCCCTTCAACCTTATGCAAAGCACCGTAGGTACAAAGCATGTCATCGAAAACAGCCCCTTCATCCTCCCGAATCACGACAATAATTCGACGTACAATTGATAATGCATTTAGTCGGTATAATGTGCGGTAAATCAAAGGGACTCCTTTGATTTTTTGATACATTTTATTGGTTGCTGACTTCATGCGGGTCCCTTTCCCAGCTGCCAGCACCACCATATCAACACAGGGCTCTTTAATATTCATGTGTTACCAATTCAAACAATTCATCACTTTCAAGAATAATTCGATTAACGTTCAACTGCAGCCGGGTCTATCGGAAACCGTGCCTTTTATCTTCTTCTAATGTTGATCGTTTATGATACATAACCCCTCGATTTTTTGGAACCTGATTTGATGATTTCTTTCGAATTCACCCTCCCCAACAGCAAAAAAATACCTGATGTACTCACTTTCAGTATTGATCGGTTGGGTTTTTGCAGAAAGCTGAATGATGAAACCTGGATCGAGCTTATGAGGATTTTTTAGATTTTTTCAAGCTTCGGCAGCGAATCAGCCTTGTTTGAGTGAGTTAGGCGAGTTCGGCGGTTTTTCGTGAAGCAATCATAGCAAATTTTTGAATTCTTATGCGCAGAGACTGGTTTTATCATTCAGTTTTTGTTTAGTAAAAACCTATCCGGACAATGCTGCTTCACTTTGAGTGAAATTTGTATTCTAATACGAGATAGCAATTAACAATATGATGAAGTAACTCCTTTCGGTCGGAAGAATTTTTTTTTGGGTCTATCTTTCTGATATAGATCATTCTCAATATATCATTGGTCATTGACACGAGGCCCTCCGCTTGTTTATCGTTTGTAAAAACTCACCAATATCTTTTAACTTTAATATCTATTCGCTATGGAACACGGATCTGCTAGAATCGGTGAAATCTTTGACTTCGGCATGCTTCACCTTGAGTGGACGACCGCTCTATTTATCCTGGTTGTTTTTGTGGTTACGATAATTTTTCTGAACAGTCTACTCTTCAAACCCGTCTTAAGGACACTTGAACTTAGACAATCCGGAATTGACAAAAGTACTCAAGAAACCGAAGCCCTCACATCCTCATGTGCAAAGGCTGAAAGCAACTATGAATCAAAACTTATTGATGTCCGTGAAAAAATCCAACTCGCCCGCCAATCCTCACTTGATGAAGCTCTGGAAAACTCAAGGCGGATTATTGGAGAAACCAAAGATACCATAGCTGCCAAATTAGAAGAGGCTGAAAAAGAGCTGATTCAAGAGCGAGAAAACGCTTTGAGAGAAGCAGCTTCCCTCACAGAAGGGCTGGCACAATTGATTAAATCCAAGGTTCTTGCTTAAGCGCTTATTAACTTTCAACCTAAGCACCAAATTTTCTAAGGGTTTTTACCATGTTAAAGCAACTGTTCACAACCTTCGCCTTTATTTGTTTTTCCTACTCTGCTTATGCTTCTTCTGCAGGAAATGGAGGTGCATCACTATTCAGTTCTGAAATGCTTTTTAAGGTCATCAACTTCTTGCTTCTGCTTCTGATTTTACATCGTTTTGCTCGTAAACCCATCGCGAAGATGCTTTCCAATTCTGCTGAAAACACAAAAATTACAGTTGATAACGCAAATGAGGAATTGGCAAATGCAAAATCCCGACTGTCTGAATATGAAGCGAAAATCGTCAATCTTGAGAAAGAATTGGCAACAAGAGAGCAAACAGCCATCGCTGCCATTGAGGTGGAAAAAGAAAGGTTGATCAGTGATGCCAAAATTCAGTCTCAAAAACTTGAAGAGCAGACACAGAACCGTATCGAGCAGGATATTTTAAAAGCCAAAGCTGAAATCAAAGAGTTCCTCGTTAACGAATCGGCGCAGCTGGCCGAAAAGATTATTGCAGAACAAATTGGCAGCCCGGAACGAAAAGCGCTCGTAGAAAATTACGCCAAGAATTTAAATGAAACCGCATAAGATATAAGGGATATTATGACTGGAGGTATAGTCGGACGACGGTATGCCAAGGCGCTGCTTAACCTTGCTGGCAGTGATAAGAATATCGGGGAGATTGGAGAGCAGCTTCTGGAGGTTGCCACTCTTTTCCAGGAAAATACAGGTCTCAGGAGTATTATGCTGGACCCGAAAATAAGCAAAGAAAAAAGAATTGCCGTTATTGGCGAATTGACTACGAAAATGAAGTGTCAGGAACTGGTAACTAAGTACTGCCGATATTTAACAGACAGAAACCGTTTCGATATCATAACGGATATCTCCTCTGCGTACAATGGCCTGGCCAGCAAAAAACTTGGCAAAGCGACAGCAAATGTAGTCGTGGCTGAAAAACTATCCCAGAAGGAGAAAAAACTCCTGCAGAAACAGCTGGCTGAATACACAGGTAAAAAAATCACACTGACCGTCGAAGTGGATGCATCCATTCTTGGCGGTGCCATAACTTCAATTGACAGTTTAGTTCTTGATGGCAGCATTAAAAATAAACTCAACCTGATCCGTGAAACCATATCCAAGGGAAAATAACTATGAAAATCAGAGCAGATGAGATCAGTGCAATCATTCAGAGTCAGATAGAAGATTTTGATTCTGAAGTGGAAGTAAAAGAAGTCGGAACGGTAATCAGCATTGGAGACGGAATTGCCCGTGTATATGGGTTAGACAAGGCAATGGCCGGGGAACTTGTTGATTTTCCTGATGGCACACGGGGTATGATCTTGAACCTGGAAGAGGACAACGTGGGAGTCGCCCTGTTTGGTACAGGTGTTGAAATCAAGGAAGGTGACCAGGTCAAAAGAACTGAGCGGATTATGGAAGTCCCCGTTGGTGAGGCCGTTTTAGGGCGGGTTATTTCACCTATCGGTGAACCACTGGACGGA
Organism: Deltaproteobacteria bacterium; assembly: GCA_018645005.1. Classification (GTDB taxonomy): domain Bacteria; phylum SAR324; class SAR324; order XYD2-FULL-50-16; family XYD2-FULL-50-16; genus JAHJRI01. The sequence goes on from JABGPJ010000179.1 coordinate 21,136, forward strand.
AAAGGTCCGGTAGCAACTGACAACTTCAGTCGCTTGGAGGTCATCGCTCCTGGTATTGTTGATAGAAAATCAGTTCATGAATCCATGTTGACGGGCTTAAAGGCCATCGACTCACTGGTCCCCATTGGACGAGGTCAACGAGAATTGATTATTGGTGACCGACAAACTGGAAAAACAGCTATTGCAATCGATACGATCATCAGTCAGAAAGGAGAAAACGTTAAATGTGTCTATGTCGCAATCGGGCAGAAAAACTCTACGGTTGCACAGGTGACTCAAAAACTGACTGAATTTGGCGCTATGGAATACACCACCATTGTGGCAGCATCAGCCAGTGACCCAGCCCCTCTTCAGTTTATCGCACCTTACGCTGGTGTCGCTATGGCTGAGTACTTTGCTAATAAGGGAGAACACGTCCTGATTATCTATGATGATCTTTCCAAACAGGCTGTGGCCTATCGACAACTCTCACTGCTTCTGAGAAGACCTCCCGGACGTGAAGCGTATCCCGGGGATATTTTTAACGTTCATAGTCGCCTTCTGGAAAGAGCTTGCAAAATGAGTGATAAACTGGGTGCCGGGTCTATTACAGCTCTTCCGATTATTGAGACTCAGGCCAGTGACGTATCAGCTTATATTCCCACAAACGTTATCTCTATTACCGATGGGCAGATTTTTCTGGAAACAGAGCTATTCAACTCTGGGGTACGACCAGCGATCAACGTTGGGATATCTGTCTCACGGGTTGGTGGCGCTGCCCAGGCCAAAGCGATGAAATCAGTTGCAGGGACACTGAAACTCGATCTTGCGCAATATCGTGAAAAACAAGCATTTGCCCAGTTTGGTTCCGATCTGGATGAAGCCACTCAAAAGCAGTTGGCCCGGGGGGAACGACTGGTTGCGGTCCTTAATCAGCCGCAATATGTTCCTATGAAAATGGAAGAGCAAGTGATGAGCATTTTTGCCGTTACCAACGGCTACTGCGACAACATCGATCCTAAACAAATTCCAGCATTCGAAGTTGGACTGCGCAATCATATTGAAACGAACTACTCTGGCCTGGGCGCGGCCATAGCGACGGAAAAAGTATTGACTGACGATATTACCGCACAGTTAAAAACTGCTGTTGAAGAATTTAGCAAAGAGTTCTCAAATTAATAAAATGACTTTTCAGGCTTAACAAATAGGACACTCAATATGGCGACCTTAAAAGACATCAAGCTGAGAATGGTCAGCATCGAAAATACTCAGCAGATTACCAAAGCCATGAAAATGGTGGCGGCATCCAAGATGAGAAAAGCTGAGGAGAATGCATCTCAGTCGCGGCCGTACGCAGAAAAGTTGAAATCCATCGTCTCCAACCTCAGCAATGGGCTTGATCAATCAGCCCATCCGCTGCTCACACAGAGAGAGGGTGGCAAAGCGGTTGTTTTGCTTATTACAACTGATCGTGGTTTGTGTGGCGGGTTGAACGTCAATCTCTGCAAGCAACTACATAAATTAGTGCCGGATGAAAGCAACAATTTCGATCTGGTCGAAATTGTTGCTTTTGGCAAGAAAGGCAACGAGTTTTTCTCACATCGCGGTGGCAACATAGCTGAATCATATCGCGACATGAAAGAAGCCCAATATGCCGAAGTTCTGGGTAAAACAGTCCAGGAATTGATCAAGAAATATATGAAAGGAGAGTTTAATCATCTCTTCATCGCTTATAATCAGTTTAAAAACGTCGTTACCCAGATTCCGACAATTCAACAGGTATTACCAATCGAACCACCGGATGATGAGGATGCGGCAGCTGGTGAGCAGACCGAGTTTATTTTTGAACCATCGGGAGCGGGAATACTCAATGCCATCCTTCCTCAGTATGTTGAAAACCTGACTTTTACAGCACTACTCAATAATATTGCCAGCGAGCACGCGGCCCGCATGACCGCAATGGATGCTGCTACCAACAATGCAGGCGATATGCTTTCTGCTCTACAGATACAATACAACAGGGCGAGACAGGCAGCGATTACCTCCGAACTAATCGAGATTATTTCTGGAGCAGAAGCTATCTGACAGTTTTTTGTTTTGTTTTAAAGCCAGACCCGTTATTGATTAACGTATTTATTCATTACTTAGTACATGATTTTGGGATGGATTGAGGACAATCTGCTATCCTGTCACTATAAAACTTGAGGCCTATCAATGGTAAAAGGAAGAATTATTCAAGTCATCGGAGTGGTCGTCGATGTTGAATTCGACAAGGAAAATTTGCCGGCAATTTTAGAAGCTCTGACATTGGAATTTGAATATCAGGGAAATAAAACTAGTCTTATTCTTGAAGTACAACAGCATCTAGGCGAAAACACCGTCCGCACTGTCGCCATGAGCGGCACCGACGGTCTGGTCAGAGGAATGGAAGTTATAGCCACCGGAAGTCCGATTCAGGTTCCGGTAGGGGAGAAGGTACTGGGTCGTATCATGAATGTAACTGGTGATCCAGTAGATGAAATGGGGCCCATTGAAGCCAAGGAAAAGTGGTCCATTCATCGCGAACCCCCATCATTTGCAGACCAGGATACATCAGCCTCAATGTTGGTCACAGGTGTCAAGGTTCTTGATCTCATCTGCCCGTTCCTTAAAGGTGGAAAGATTGGCCTTTTTGGCGGCGCCGGTGTGGGGAAAACCGTTGTGATCATGGAGATGATCAACAATATTGCCCAACATCACGGTGGATACTCTGTTTTCGCTGGTGTAGGTGAACGAACACGTGAAGGAAACGATCTCTGGGAAGAGATGAAGGATTCGGGGGTCATCGACAAAGCCGCCCTGATCTTTGGTCAGATGAACGAACCACCTGGTGCACGTTTACGTGTCGCACTGACCGGTCTGACAGTCGCTGAATATTTCAGAGATGTTGACCATCAGGACGTCTTGATGTTTATTGATAATATTTTCCGTTTCACCCAGGCGGGTTCTGAGGTTTCCGCTCTGTTAGGGCGTATTCCTTCGGCTGTTGGTTATCAGCCAACCCTTTCAACTGAAATGGGACAAATGCAGGAACGGATTACATCGACAAAAGATGGCTCCATTACGTCGGTTCAGGCAATCTATGTCCCTGCGGACGACTTAACAGACCCGGCCCCGGCAACAACTTTTGCCCATCTCGATGCAACCTGCGTCCTTTCGCGACCGATCTCTGAAAAAGGGATTTACCCAGCTGTAGATCCATTGGATTCTACATCACGAATTCTCGATCCACTGATCGTCGGAGCGGAACATTATAATACGGCTCAGGCGGTTCAGGGTGTTTTGCAGGAGTACAAGGATCTGCAAGATATAATCGCTATTCTGGGTATGGACGAATTGTCAGATGAACAAAAGATGATCGTCGAAAGAGCCAGAAAAATTGAACGTTTCCTTTCTCAACCGTTTACTGTTGCAGAAGCGTTTACGGGTCGGTCAGGTGAGTATGTAGATATTAAGGACACAATTAAGGGTTTTCAGGAAATTCTTGCTGGCAAGCATGATGATATCCCGGAACAGGCATTTTACATGGTTGGTTCAATTGAGCAGGTTCTTGAAAAAGCGAAAACACTCTAATATCATAAACCGATATGACTCTAAATTTGGAAATTGTTACACCCCAACGTATTCTTCTAGCCACTGAAGCCGAGTATGTGACAATCCCCGGCGAGATCGGTGAGCTTGGGATTCTGCCAGGGCATATCCCATTGCTGACCAACCTGCAGAGCGGGATTCTCAGCTACAAAAGCGGTGGAACTGAAGAAATGGTCGCTGTTCATAGTGGATACGCTGAGATCTGCAGGGATAAAATCACCATCCTTGCTAAGATTGCTGAGCTGAAAGACGATATCGATCTGGAAAGGTCGAAAACCGCTCTTCAGGCAGCAGAAAAAGAGTTGGAAGAAGCACTTAAAGATGTTGATCAGCTTGAAAAAGCCGGTGAACTGCAACAAAAAATAAAAAGAGCGCTCACCCGCCAGCAGGTAGTGGCTTAACGTATTGCTCCAAAATAAAGAAGTATTAAAGATCCATCCGTATAATGAGAGATCCATCCGTATAATGAGAGATCGGACAGAAATTAAAAAATTCGATCTCTCACCTGACCGTTCCACGTATCCTCACTGCATTCACAAATTCATTCCGACCAGCCTTCTAAAGGGTTTACCCTTCCACTGAATTCTTTGAGAGGACTCAATGAAGAAATCCACACAAATATCGCTTAAAACAACGTCACATACAGCTTTGACCTTGATAACCCGCCAGGTGGCAGAGGCAGTCACAGAACTGGAAATCGTAAATGGTCTTATTCATATTTTTGTTCTCCACACTACTTGTGGGTTGACCATCAATGAAAATGCCGACCCCGATGTTGTCCATGATCTACTTTGCAGGCTCGACAATCTTGCACCCTGGCATGGATCAGAGGACAGGCACATGGAAGGAAACTCTGCAGCCCACTTAAAAAGCTCTTTGCTCGGATCATCTGTCACTGTGCCTGTGAAAAGTGGACAACTGGTACTTGGTACCTGGCAAGGAATTTTTTTTGGGGAGTTCGATGGCCCTAGAAAACGCAGCGTGTATCTAACGGCTATCCGTTCATAAAAAATATCGGATTCACCGTTGTTTTGACGTCAAAGTTCTATAGCTGATAGGATAAAAAGGAGAGAGATGCGGATTATATGCCTATCGGGCCGATTTACTCAACAACCTGTTTCGCAAATACTGGAGCTAAGTGATGACTGATAATGAAAATGGTGACGTTATGCGAGATATTGCCCTCAAGGCAAAATCAATGGCTCAAAAGCTGGCCAATCTCGATACTGAAACCAAAAACCAACTGCTGTTGCATATTCGTGACAATATTCAGAGAAACCGGGATCGTATATCAGCCGCTAATGCTCTGGATATAACTGCTGCCATGAAGATGGTGGAAGCGGGCACCCTGCCCCCCCCCCTGTTGAGTCGTCTGGATCTCTCTGCAGCAAAAATCGATCAGTTATCGACATATTTGGAACAAGTCGCAAAACTGGATGACCCTGTCGGGAAGAAACAGTTTGCAATGAAACTGGCGGAAGATTTGGAACTCACGCGGGTTTCGTGTCCTATTGGGGTCGTATCGATTATATTTGAAAGCCGACCGGAAGTAGTTATTCAAGTGACTGCCCTGAGTCTGAAATCAGGCAATGTTGTTATCCTCAAGGGGGGCACAGAGGCTGGTAATTCAAACCGGTTACTGTTTGAACTCATCGACCAGGTATTGGAAACCTATCATCTCAAGGGTGCTGTGAACCTTATTGAAACACGAGCTGATGTCGCTAATCTACTCCATCTGGATGATCAGATTGATCTCATTATCCCCCGTGGCAGCAATGATTTTGTCCGGTATATTCAGGACAACACCAAAATACCCGTGCTGGGCCACTCTTCAGGCATTTGTCATTTGTATCTGGACAAA
>JABGPJ010000179.1:26705-52066 GCA_018645005.1 Deltaproteobacteria bacterium
GATTCTGGTTGTGTTTTTCACAATGTATCCACACGTTTTTCAGACGGTTATGTTTTTGGCTTGGGAGCTGAAGTTGGCATCAGTACAAACAAGACCCATTCCCGAGGACCTGTTGGTCTGGAAGGAATGCTTATTTACAAATATCTTTTGACAGGTAACGGACAGATTCGTGGGGCTTTTTCAGGCAAGGAAGCACTACCGTTTTTACACCTTCCCTTACCACTGGATTAACGCCTCCTTTTTGATAAATTATGAAAAGCCGGGAAAAACTGTTCAAGCTTTTAGAAAAAATTAAGCAACAACTGGAAACGGTTTCAGACTTGCCTGAAGTTGCAACAGCTCAATTAGAAACAGATCTTCAGTCCATCTACAATCAATTAAATTCAGTTAAAGCAGACCCTGCTGTGGATCCAACTATTCGAATTTGGAGTGATGGGGCTTGTTCTGGAAATCCAGGGCCCGGAGGGTGGGGAACCATCATTTTCGAGGACGGCAGGTACCAGGAGTTTTCAGGGTTTCAATCGAAAACAACCAACAATATCATGGAAATGACCGGAGCTTTGGAGGGTATTCGCCGCACACCGGAGGGTTCTCAGCTGATCATCACCACTGACAGTCAGTACCTTGTGAAGGGGATGACAGAATGGCTTAGAGGCTGGAAAAGGAAAAATTGGAAAAAAGCCGACGGAAAACCGGTCCTGAACAAATCAATCTGGATGGCACTGGACGCGGCGGCCGGACTCAGAGATATTCAATGGCAATGGGTCAAGGGTCATAACGGCCACCTGCAGAATGAACGGTGTGACGAACTGGCAAGAGATGCGATTGAAGAAGCCATAAAATCCTAGTCTTCAGCCGAGAATGATATTCTTGTAGTCTCTTGCCATTTCATGTTCCTTTTGTGAAAATTTGTCGGCAGGATGGTACGTATGGAGACTGTTTGGATTGATCCAGAACGATATACCTGTTGAACCGGAATTATGAATATCGATCTTGTTATCCTCAAAAAACTGCTTGATCGTATCCTGGATTTCCGAGCATTCCAAAAACATTTCCGGATTCTGAAACATCTCCTGCGCTCTTTTTTCCACGGTCGGATGATCTATCTGGTCTACATACCACGTTTTCAGATTATCACGATACATGAATGAGACGCGGCCGTATTCAAGTAGATTCAAACAAATAAATACATTAACAATCTCTTTCTCCTTGTAAATGCAATCTCGGAAATCAAATTCCTGGGGGGGGAATGCCTGGTCGATGTTGTCAACCAATCGATCTACAATGTCCGGCCGAATATAGGCCCATTTATCCGCAGACGCCTTCCCAATCTCCGTATGACCCACAGAGTACTCGAGATGGGTTCGGCTCTCCCGCAACGTCCCTTTATTCAAAACACCGTAGTATCCATTCAGAATGCAGTGGGCAATTCCATGCAGGAAAGAGCTGTGTTCAAAAAGATCCACTTCATCGGGCAGGTGTTCCAGCATACCAAACGTATCATAACGACTTTCAGCCAATGTACTTTTTTGAATGGACCTGAAAAACCATTTTTGCTTACTGTTAATTCCGATCTGCAACCGACCACGAGGGACCTTCAAATCTGTCAGGATGTCTCTGCGCACAACATTATTGGGTGGATTGAAATTTTTCTCATAGTAATGGAACCAGATTTTATTTTCTTCCTGATTGGTCTTATCTTCTCCGCCATGTTCATTGACAAACTGTTGAATTCGTTGCATGGAACGTTGGAACAGGAATTTCAGGTCCCTTTCAAAATCTATCACTGAACCAACCTCCCCGTTACTGATATGCTCCAGAAATTTACGCTTACTGACAGGGAAAGCCTTTTTCAGAAACAGGCCCAGCACATTTTCACGATATGAGACCAGTTTGCTTTTTTCCCTGATATTGACAAAAATATCTGAAATTTTCATATGAAGCGCAAATCCCAAATCTATCACACAGGAAATAAGATCTTTTTCCTTTTGATCCGTAATTCTTTGGTTTTCGGGACCAAATCCTATTTTCAAGGCCTTATAACGTAGCCACCATGGGTCTTGCCGTAATGAGGGATATTTTTTTTCCATCTTGTAAATCTCTTCAACAGGCAGTCCTCCAGGATAATCCTCTTCCCCAAGAACTTCGTCATCTTCCACCTCTGCTTCCTTGTCATCCGCTGTTACCTCAAGACCGTAATCATCGTAAAAGTCATCGATCTCGTCCAGTTCTTCCACATCGTTATCTGACTCAAGTTCATCTTCTTCGGCGGCTTCAGAGAAGAAACTACCTGCATATCTATCGAGCCTTTTTGGATTTTTTATCAATTCAATCACTGATGCATTGAAGCGAGAATCAAACAGCATTTCAAGCCGCAGCAAATTAAGCGTCGCCTTGGGAAGATTACCTGAAGAGGCTTTAAATGATTCCCAATACACAGCTCCCGAATGCGCTGACATATAGTCGCCTGTCAGTGGCGGTGTGGCACCCAGATCCACCAGATGTGATTTATACTGATCATAAATGTCGATATATGAAAACCTAATATAATCAATTAACTGTTCATAGGAAGACTGATTTGCATTGACAGCGGGTGGCATTAGAAAATGAATGGGAATCATGGGAGAAAACTGAATTCCCGGCATCAGCACCTCATAATTCAGGATCAATTCATATGCGGATCCTGATGCCTCTTTGGACTCGAGTGTAGTTCCATGTTTTCCGGCTCGGTAGTCATCATTCGAGTAAGCAAACAGGTAGACTTCTGCTTTGGGGTATTTCTTCTGAACGTAGTTTTGGATTCTTTTGATCTTATCTCTCAGTAACTTTTCTTTTTCGGACCAAACCTTTTTCAGGCATATTTTGGAATGCAACTTGACCATACTGATTATCTCATGGGCCAATTTCTGTTTGGATTCCTCATTGTGAAGCACAGCTTGCTGTACAGCTCTTTTTCCCTGAATAAGAATCTCGTAAGTCGTTGGAAAACGGCTTTTGAAATTTTGATGCCCTGCTTTCAACAGCTGTTTTTTAACATCTTCCCTTCTCAACTCCTCGCGCTCGAATCGTTTTACAATCCTGAATTTATTTGTAAAAAAAGAGATCAACTGATCGGCTTTAATCTTTAGTTGTTCATCCGATAGATTCTCTCTATTAAACAGAAAAGGTTCCAACTCGTATTGAACCTGCAGATCAAGATCGGAAGCAGTCTGCTTATGGCTAACGGTGCCAATAGACCCCAAGGAGGCAATACTATATATCGGTGCAAATCCAGAAATTTCAAAAACCACTGAATCCATTTCTATATGGACAAATTTATCGAACTGGTCTCGAAAAATTGGCGAAAGCTCTCCGATACCGACCACACCTGCCGGAGCGTTTTTAACATAGAGTGAAACAGTCTCTTCATATTCCACCTCTTTGGGGACTCCATGCACTTTTTCTATGCGGGTGCTGATAAAACTGTGCTCTTCATACTTCTGGTCGTTTACATGAAGAAAATATATCACTTCAAATAGTGCTTTCTTCATATCCTCTGAAAAAAGTGAAAAAGCCAGTTCCATCCTGGCGTCGTTGAAGTCATGAAAAAATTCGATACCCTCCTCAACAGCCTGGGACAGTTCTTTTTGTCTTTTCTCGTCAAGTTTTATACTTTTATGTAATTGATCGTATAACGCCACTTTTTTACCCGCATTTAACAAATTAGTAACAGTCGCCCATAAAAGTTCTTCCTGCTTGTTTCCCGTTTTAAAGAGAGAAAAGGGATGTCTTGATATGGAAATAAATTCCGACTTATTTATATCAACTAAGTACCGATTTCGGCAATATGGGTTTTATTAAAGAACTTTTAACCTTCTTGCTTAATGCGGACATTTCCGCATTTTGCCACGCTGTTAAAAACTCACCTACAAGATACAAGGACCCGGCAACAACCAGCAAATCATGGTCCGGTAGGATACCATCTATTTCATTCTTCACGAGGGATTGGGTCTTTCTGGATGGAAGCACTGACCACTTTTTATTAATCAATGCCCGGGAAATGTTTGCTCCTTTTTCAGAGCGTTTGTTATCAATTTCTACTGGTACGAAGATCAAATTTTTAAAACGGAAGGTATCAAAGACCGAGAGCAGATTCTTGTTTTTCATCCAGCCCAGCGCAAAGAGTATGCGTTTTTCTGAAGCCTGGGTCGTCAGATATGTCAATAAGGCATGCATTCCAGACGCATTGTGAGCACCATCGAGTAATATCTTTCCTGCTTTTCCCAGATATTGAAGCCGACCCGGCCACTTCAGATTCGCTATGGTTCGGATAATGGTTTTTTCATTGAGCTGCTTGTCTGCTGTCACGATATATTGATAAACCGCCAGAGCGGTCATGATATTTTCGTATTGATGTTCTCCCAGTAAACCCGGTCGTGACAAAAAAATTCTTCTCCAATCCAATGAGTTGGACGATCGCGAACAGATTGACCGGCTGAATGAAAAGAAGGTCCCTGATGCACCACTCTCCATAAAGAAATCCTTTGGGCACCAGTAAGCTGTGTGTCCCTTGGATTCGCAGTAGGACTGTATGGTTCGGCTGACCTCTTTTTGTTGTGGTGCTACAAAAACAGAAGCGCTTTTTTTGAGTATACCCAGTTTTTCCAATGTAATTTGTTCGATCGTATTTCCCAGATACTCCTGATGGTCCAGGGCGATCCGCGTTAAAACACACGCCATTGGCTGTTCGATAACGTTAGTGGCATCCAGCCTCCCACCCAGACCTGTCTCCAAAAGGATATAGTCGACACCTGAATCTTCAAACAGAACAAATGCCATTGCCAGCGCGAATTCAAAAAATGTAGGATTTAGTTTCCCATCCCGGGACCCGGATTGGGAAAGATCAAGACTGATATCACATTCTCGGCACACACACCTGAAAGCGTGGTCCAGCCTCTCACTTGTAACAGCCTGGCCATTGATACGATAACGCTCATTGAAGGAGATCAGGTGAGGTGAGATGGTGCTGCCGGTTGTATACCCACTTTCCAGCAACAGTCTTTCCAGGGTTGCCAGGGTAGAACCTTTTCCGTTTGTACCAGCAATGTGAATAATGCGGGGGTGCAGGTGGGGATCGCCCAAACGACTGAGCATGGTTCTGATGGTGTGCAGTCCCAGTTTGATGTTAAACTCACCCAAACTATATAAAAAATCTAAGTAGGCTGGAGACACATCAGTCCTCTACTTTCAAGGGACGTGTCATCAGGGACATCAGGCTCTCGCTCAACGATCTATTTTCGTAAATAACCTGATAAATACCATCACATAGCGGCAGATCAATCTGATATTTCTGGGAAATCTCCCAAACAGCTTTGGTAGTGAAGTATCCCTCAGCGATGGTTCCGCGCATTGTCGCAAGAATATCCGTTACTAATTCTCCCCTTCCCAAACGTTTTCCAAAGTTTTTATTGTGACTGCTTTTTGGGGAGTAGCAGGTTAAAGCTAGATCCCCCAGACCACTCAATCCGTACAGGGTATCTAGGGAGATGTCCATATGTTGGCAAAAACGCTTCATTTCAGCCAGCCCCCGCGTCACTAGAACGGAAGTAACCTCTTCGAACATCCCCAGACCGTCTGCAACCCCTGCAATAATAGCATAGATGTTTTTCAATGCACCGAGTAGCGCAACACCCTTCACATCAAAACTACGATAAACTCGAAAAGAAGGACTGCTAAACATCTTTTGCAGTCTTAAACCCAACTCTTCGTCTTCACAGGCAAGTGTTTCAGCAGCAGGAGTTGATGCGCTAAGTAAACCTTCAGGAAAACAGGGGCCGCCAAGATGTGCAATGGAATGATCCGGGAAAAACTCGGCGACAATTTCAGGTACCGTTTTCAAAGATTCTCTTTCGATACCTTTATTAATGCTAAGAAGCACCGTATCTGACTGAATCCTCTCAATTCTTTCAAGAACGCTTCTCATGAAAGCGACGGGGATAGCTATGATAATAATTTGTGCCTCTGAAACGGATCTATTTAAATCCATTTCAAATTTAATTTTTCCGTCGCAGCTGAAACCCGGTAAGTTAGGGGCAATGTCGGTTTTCACCAACTGATCATACTCTTTCTGAAGATGACACTGGAGGATTACATCCAGACCTTTCCGACTAAGGAAAATCGCCATGGCAGTGCCCCAGCGACCGGCGCCCAGAACTGTTATCTTATGCAACTGGCTATCGTTTGACATGAATGCCCGAGTAAAAACAAAAAAAGGGACAGTCTTTCCAACTGTCCCTTATATCGGCGATTGTTACCTCATAACAAGGAATTAAGTATTCCAGAGAATGTGGTACCGAGAGCCGGAATCGAACCGGCACGGCCGTGAAGCCACTGGATTTTGAATCCAGCGTGTCTACCAATTTCACCACCTCGGCATTTTCTACAAATTTTAGTTGCCCGGCCATAAACTGTCAACTTCATTCGTTCCGGTTAAGAGCCTGTTTGCAGATACTAAGATCTGATGAAGATAAATTTGATCCTGTCATCCCTCCCCAGATTGCTGTGGCATCAAGGCGCAATTTCTTTCTGAAAGCAATCTGATAAAGCGATACCTATTTTATGATAGCAACAGTGAAATGTCAGGAAAAAACAGCCACCGACTTGTATCATTCAGCAAATACTGTTAAATTTAGCCAACAATCATCTAAATTTCCTGAGTATAACACTGTTTTAAAAACAGTAAGTTTTGACAATCTCCTGAAAGCACCAAAAATACCCAATATTTCAATCATAAGGGGAAATACAAGGGGTTTTGAAACTAAGACCCCATTTTTATATAGTCTATCTATTCATTGAGATTTCCCATTGGAAAGAATTGGATCTTTAATAGTTTCATTGGTTTGATTACCTGGAATCATTTTTCCCTGTCAACACCCCCCTTCTGTCCTAATCAAAAAGGGGATTAAGCGAAACATTCTTCTCTGGGAAACCCTCTTGGGTTTCAACATAGCAAACCGAAACAAAATATCGAAGGAGTAACTGTGGATTTTTTTGAGGATTTAATCGCTGAGAGATTAGGTGGAAAACTTTTTGGCAAATCAACTGAGATTTATAAATTTGAAAAAATTAAAAGAGCAAAAGCGGAAGCCACGTCCAAATACCCCGACATCCAAATTATAGACATGGGTGTCGGCGAACCGGATATTCCGGCGGACTCCGGTGTTGTCAATAAACTGGCAGAAGAAGCTGGAAAGCCTGAAAATAGATGGTATTCTGACAACGGAATCCTCGAATTTCAGGAAGCCGCTGCAAAATACCTGGAAAAGGTTTATCAACTATCAAATATCGATCCCCAAAAAAATATCATCCATGGTATCGGTTCAAAGCCTGTTTTGGCCATTTTGCCTATCTGTTTGATTAATCCGGGCGACATCACACTGGCAACTACACCCGGATATGGTGTCACTTCCACATACACCCGATATTTAGGAGGTGACGTTTACAACTTGCCTTTGGCAAAGGAAAACAGTTTTTTCCCCGACTTCACAACAATTCCTGATGATATTCTACAGAGAGCAAAAATCCTTTATATCAATTATCCCAACAATCCGACCGGTCAGGTTGCCACTAAATCGTTTTTCAGTTCGGTGGTAGCCTTTGCGAAAAAAAACAGGATTGCTGTTATTCATGATGCCGCATATGCAGCTGTCACATTTGATGGATATCAGCCTCTGAGCTTTCTCTCCATAGACGGTGCTAAAGACGTCGGAATCGAGGTTCATTCACTCTCAAAGGCTTTCAATATGACCGGTTGGCGGTTAGCATTTGTGGCAGGTAACGAGAAATTCGTCAATGCCTACGGTACAGCCAAAGATAACACTGATTCCGGTCAATTCAGAGCGATTCAAAAGGCAGGCATTCATGCACTGAATCATCTGGAGATTACAAACGAAACCTGTGAGCGATATTCAAGAAGATTTGATCTGCTCATTGCAGCGCTCAAAGAGGTCGGTTTTAATGCCGAAAAACCCAAGGGCACCTTTTACTGCTATGTTCCAACACCCAAGGGCACCCGCTCAGGTATTACCTTTGAAAATGCGGAAGAAGCGTCCACATATTTGATAAAAGAAGCTCAAATTTCCACAGTCCCATGGGATGATGCCGGTCCATTTTTAAGGTTTTCTGTAACCTTTAATGCAAATGGATACGATGAGGAAAAACGAGTGATTGAGGAGTTGAAAACCCGGTTAATGAAACTCGACCTCGTGTTCTAACCAGCCGATTTAAAATTCGATATAATCTTTTTCTGAGCACCGGTTGTGCTGATAGGCATAACCGGTTTGTGCATCTCCCGGATTACAGTACCTGTACGACATTCATCAATCCTAGACCTAGACTTTGCCAAATGTCTTCAGAAGACTCATTCAAGAAGCGATTATTGATGTTTGTTGTTCCTAGGATCATTCGGTTATTGATCCTCAGTCTGGGATTTACTTACAAAAAAACCTGGGTTGGTCTGGAGAACCTGGATGAGCTAAATCGAAACGATCAGAATTGGATCTATGCCACCTGGCACAACAACATCTTGATGGATGCACTGCTCTTAAAAAAACAGAACCTTATTTCTCTCGTCAGCGCAAGTACTGACGGTCGAATTGCTGCGCGTGTCTTGGAACTGATGGGTAATCAGACCGTTTCCGGATCATCATCCCGAGATGGAACAAAGGCATTGCTGACCATGATCAAGCACATTAAATCAGGTCAAAAGGGTGCCATCACCCCTGATGGTCCTAGAGGACCCCGCTACAAGTTACAGGAAGGCATCATATACATCGCACAAAAAACAGGTGCGGCTATGGTACCGATTCACATAGAAGCGACCCGTCAATGGATATTTGAAAAGAGCTGGGACAAGCATAAGCTTCCCAAGCCTTTCGCTTCTGTTGTGATCAGTGTGGGAACACCGTACCGGGTGCCTCAAAAACTCAGTAAAGAAGAATTGGAAAAAGTGAAGATTGAATTCGAATCCAAAATGCTGGAGAATGTCGATCATACAATTCAAATTAAAGATAATATTAAAGGAAATCGATGAAATATGACGTATTTGGTTTGGGAAATCCCTTAATCGATATCATCCTCCATGTAGATGATACGTTTATGACAGAACTGAGGCTGGAAAAAGGCAGTATGAACCTGGTGGATACGGAACGACAAAAAGAAATCCTGAAAAAGGCAGCTACCCATCAGATAACGACTGCACTTGGCGGATCGGCAGCCAATACAATGGTCATGACAGCTCAACTGGGCGGTAAAACTGCTTATGGTGGAAAACTTGGAAAAGATCCACTTGGAGATGACTATCAAAATCAACTGATCAAAAATGGTGTAACCTCCTATTTAGTGAAACAGGAAGGTATGACGGGCAGTACCATCATCCTTGTCAATCCGGATGCTGAAAGAACAATGAATACACATCTGGGAATGTGTCAGGCATTTTCAAAAGAGAATATCTCAAAAGAGGGCATTCAAAATGCCAGTTACCTGTATGTGGAGGGTTATCTGTGGGATACCGAAGTTCAGCAGGAGGGGGTGATCACTGCACTTGAATATGCAAAAGCCGCTGAGACCAAAATTGCTTTGTCTCTTTCCGATTCTTTTTGTGTTGAACGGCATAAAGAGAAGTTTCAAAGGTTGATGGACAACTATGTGGATATTCTTTTCTGCAATGATCAGGAAGCCAGCCTTATGACCGATGAAATAGAACCGGAAGAGCAACTTAAAAAAATCTCCCAGAGTGTAGACCATATTGTTTTGACATTGGGTAAGAAGGGATCAAAAATAAGATGTAACGATAGCATTGTCAGTATTGACGCTTTTCAAACGGAAGCAATTGACACGACGGGGGCTGGTGACAGTTTTGCTGCGGGATACCTTTACGGAATCACCCAGGGCTTTACCATTGAAAAAGCTGGAACGTTGGCAGCATATTGTGCTGCAACTATTGTCGGACAAAACGGTCCGAGATATGATGGTGATTTTCGAGAGTGTGTCGCACAATATTTATAAACTCTGCGAAATTCGGCAGGGAGTATGATTACGGGTTGATACAATCCAACAAATAGGCGGAGCAACGCTTTTTTATCTGGTGAGAGTAGCTGAACGTGCAATATCCGAAGTTTATAACCAATCTGGTATTGAATTAAGAAAAAGAAGGAAAAATCGAAAGGACAATGGAAATGAGTGAAGAGATCAACGTTTTAAAAGTAGCGAAATTGGCTCGCTTAAAACTTCAGGCTGATGAAGAGATCTATTTCAAAGAGAAGTTCAACAAGATTATGGAGTATGTCAGCACTATCTCAGAGGTTGAAATCACATCCGACATGAAAGCGAAAGATGAGTCTCTTCAGAAGATCTATAGACCCGACCGAAAAGACGAATCTCCTGTAAAACCGGATCAGTTTTCAGAATATATTGACAATAAATTCTTCAAGGTGCCCAAAGTGATTGAATAAACTGCTAAAAGTCCAGATTTTTAACTTTTAGGGCGTTTTTTACTATGAAATCCTTCCTGACGTCGACCTGATCCCCCATCAGTATCGTAAACACCTCGTCCGCATGGATCGCATCCTCAACACTCACCTGCAGCATGGATCGTTTTCCGGGGTCCATGGTGGTTTCCCAGAGCTGGTCGGGGTTCATTTCTCCCAGACCCTTGTATCTTTGAATATAGGCCCCTTTTCTTCCGCCGTCCTGAAGAAAATCTACCACATCGTTCGTGCTCTTGAAGGAGTAATCATTATTCTCTTCATCCCGGAGGACAAAATCTCCGTTCGTTTTCAAATCCTCTAATGCCTGAAATCGTGCCAGTATTTTATTGTAATTGTCGATATCAATAATTTTCAAAACTGATTCAGGAACCCGGTAGGTATTGTCCCCTAAGAATATCTCCAGTTCCCGGCTGTTATAATCCAGATTGACCAACAGTTTTTCATCAGGGTTCTCCTGTACGATCCGTACAAACTCTTTGTATATTGAATCAACATCAATACTCCCCAGTTTAACCTTGTATTTAAACAGCAGATTGTACAGAACTCTTAAAGTAGAATTATATGTCAAACGTTCAAGCAAACTGTTCAAGCGAACAACAGAATCAGCAAATTCTTTCAAAGAAGACCCTTTCTCATTCACCATCTTGTATTTTCTAATTGAAAAATCAAAAAGGCGATCGACAAGTGCACCTTCATTCTGGACATACTCTTCGGATTTTCCTCTTTTTATTTTAAATAGGGGGGGCTGCGCTATGTAGAGGTATCCCTTTTCAATTACCTCAGGCATCTGCCTGAAGAAAAATGTCAGAATCAAGGTCAATATGTGGCTTCCATCCACATCCGCGTCCGTCATAATGACTATCTTGTGGTAGCGAAGTTTTGCAATGTTGAAGTCCTCTTTTCCGATTCCTGCACCCAGTGCTGTGACTAGAATTTTGATCTCCTCGCTGTTCAACATTTTATCAAACCGTGCTTTTTCAACATTCAGAATCTTGCCTTTTAATGGCAAAATCGCCTGATTTTTTCGCTCCCTGCCCTGTTTTGCTGAGCCACCAGCTGAATCTCCCTCAACCAGGAAGATTTCGCTCAAGGCCGGATCCTTCTCCTGACAGTCGGAAAGTTTTCCCGGTAGGGAACTGAATTCCAAGACACTCTTGCGTCGAGTCAGTTCTCTTGCCTTCTTAGCAGCTACCCTTGCCCTTTGTGCATCCAGAGATTTTTCAATTATCTTCCTGGAAATCTGTGGATTTTCCTCCAGGTAGGTTGAAAATTCTTCAAAAAGAATCTTATCGACAATACCCCTGACATTTGCATTGGTCAGCTTAATCTTTTTCTGTGATTCAAATTGAGGTCCCGCTATCTTTACGCTTACAATAGCTGTTAATCCTTCTTTAACATCATCCTGACTTACCTTATCATCCGGGTTTTTAAAGAATTTATTATCAATGGCGTATTTGTTTACAGCCTTGAGGAGTGCTCCCCTAAACCCCTGTTCATGTGTTCCACCATCGATTGTATTGATATTATTTACAAAAGCGTGTATCTGACAATTATAGGAGTCGTTGTACTGAAAGCAGATTTCAACATCCACATCTTCCAGCACTCCTTGCACAAATATAGGTTCCGGAAATATGCAGGTCCGATTCTTGTTCAAATGCTCTATAAATGTAACTATTCCGCCCTCATATTTGAAGATTCGACTCTTATCATCTCTTTTGTCCGTCAAAGCTATTGACAGTCCTGGATTTAGAAAAGCCAACTCCCGCAGCCGATGGGCAAGAATATCGTAATTAAAGTTCACTTCGTCAAAAATTGTTGGGTCTGGATGAAAGATGGTCGTTGTCCCTGTAAGTTCAGTTTGACCAACGATTCTAAAGTCTGAAATCGGCTCTCCCTTGGAATAGGTCTGGTTATAGATATTTCCATTTCTATATACCTGAAGCTCCAACTCATCACTGAGGGCATTGACAACCGATGCACCGACACCATTCAATCCACCGGAGAACTTGTAGGATGTTTGATCAAATTTTCCACCAGCGTGTAAAGATGTCATGACCAGTTGAGCGGCGGGAATTTGCGCTTTCTCGTGAATACCTACAGGAATTCCTCTCCCGTTATCCTTTATTTTTACAGAGTTATCGACCAGGATTGTGATTTGAATTTCATTACAAAATCCACCCATCGCCTCATCAATACTGTTATCCACAATTTCGAATACCAGATGGTGAAGAGCAGGTGAATCAATACCACCGACGTACATACCCGGTCTCAAGCGGACAGCTTCTAAACCCTCAAGTTGTTCTATATTGTTAGCGCTGTATGAATTGGTTTCATTTGCCATTATTTTTTTATCTCCAAAATTAAAATCCCTTTTCAGGATTCCAAATACTTCTTTTAATTCTTCTTAGGGATCGTACAAAAATAACTTGGCATAATCTGTCCGCAAAAGTCCCGTAAAGACTGGACATTTTGCAGACAGAATGCCAATTAATTTTTGAGCCAACCCTTAATCTATCGGTTCATACCATCTATCCAATTATTAGGCTGTTGATAGTCCCCCATTGCTGATACAAAAAGAATCACCGATATCCATGAATTTCTCTGGTATGGCTGTGGATGTCATAAAAACCTGATTATCACTCCGGGTAATGTAAGCAATGGTATTTTCACAAACAGTTTCGTCAAGTTCAGAAAAAATATCGTCTAAGAGCAGTATGGGTTTAAATCCCAGCATTCCGGAAATAATCTTGTTCATCGCTAGCTGCAAAGATAGATAAGCTATTCGATATTCTCCCTGTGAAAAAGCCTGACGGTCTTTTTTACCGTCCAGTGTCATCCAGAAGTTGTCTTTATGGGGACCAAACAGGCAATAACCGTTTCCGATCTCCTGATCCATTTTTTCCGCTAAGTATTTTAAAATGGAATCGGGGGAGAGATCAGTTTTGCTATTTAGATCATTCCCGTAGAAAAATTTTAGACAGGCGTCTCTGCCAGTGAGGGCTTTGAAGATTTTTTCCAAAACTTCATTTATTTTTTCAACGATTAATTCCCGCGACTCTATAATTTCTGGAATTACTACTGCCATCAGCTGATTCCACACGAAAATATCTCCTTTTTTTCCATTTCGCAGTAGAACATTCTTCTGTTTTTTTATTCTATTGAACTCCTTAATTCTCTGAAAATATTTTTTATCGATTAGGAAAAGGATTCTATCAATGAAATTCCTTCTTTCAAGGGGGAACTCTTTATAAGCTACCAACTGATCTGGTGAAAACAGCAGGGATAAGAAATTTTTGATGTACTCAGATGTATAGTTGACAATCTTTTGATTGTGCAAAACTTTCTTCAGGTTTTCATGAAGTGTAATTCTGATGTCGTGACGAACATTTTGTTTGGAAAGATCCGTTTGAACCGATGAAATTTTTTTTGAATATAGGGTTAAATCACTTACTTTTGACGTGCGAAATGATTTCAGGTGAGTTACTAAGTACAATGATTCTATCAAATTTGTTTTACCTTGACCATTCTTTCCATAGATAAAATTGATCCCTGAATTGAACTCAACATCAATGTTTTCATAGTTCCTAAAGTCATTCAGTTTGAGCGAATGAATCACCATTGAATTTTAACAGGCATAAGAATGGTTTTAAAGTAATCCCATTCCTCGCAATAAAGCGTGATAGGGGCTCCTGGGTCGGAAATATTAATGGAAATAGTCTCATCGTTGGAAGCCTCGAATATATGCAAAGCATCCAGAAAGAAACGAATATTTAGTCCAATACTCATTTCTTTTCCACTGTAATCACAAGATATTTCATCATTTCCTTCACCAAATTCCCTTTTTTGACTCTCCAGGATCATCTTTCCTGTTTGAATCGTCATTTTCATAATAGAATTAGCATCGCTGTCTGTGATCGTATTCAGAATTCTAACAGCATTGATGATATCCTCTTTTGGTACCTGCAGTGGATTCGAAATCGTTGTATTAATCAGGCTGTTTAGATTTGGATACTCAGCCTCAATAAGACTGGTTTTGAATTTTATTTTATTTGTAGATATTTGAAATGTATTATCATTGAATGATATTAAGAGTGTCTCGTCACTAAAGTCAATAATACGCTTAATCTCGACCAGGCTTTTTTTCGGAATAATGATGTTCCCACTGCCTTCAATCTGGTCAGTCATTTTGGTTTGATGCTGACAAATCCGATAGGCATCAGCACCCGTCCAATGAATTTTATCTGGGTTGATGATTTCGAGATTGAGTCCCATGAGGCTTTTTCTCGATTCATTTTCACCAATGGCAAAATATGTCAAGTCAATCGCTGATTTCAATATAGCGCCTGGTATTTCTATTTTTTTTTCCAAATCTTTGAATTCGATAACAGGAAAATGATTTGGATCCACACCAGGTAATTTCACTTTAGAATTTCTACTAGTTAAGAAAACCCAATTCTGAGGAGTTGCATTTATAAAAATTCGATCGCTACGAAACTCTCTCACAAGGTTAAAAAGCTTATTGGTACTGACACAAATCCGGCCGGGCTTGTTTATTTCACACCTGAAGCGACCTAAAAACGTGTTTTCATAGTTTGTAGCCTTCACTTGAAGCGTATGATTACCATCTGAATCATCGGTTTCCAGAAGAACATTGTTGATAATAGGTTCACTTGATATCTTAGGTGAGATATTAACAATCAATTGTAAGGCTTCTATAAATACATCTTTTTCTATATATATTTCCATAGTCGTCGTAGGCTCTTTTATTTATGTTATTTATTTCTATCTTATTGATTTAAAAAACTATTAAAATTATATATGTTGTTGAAAATTCAACTCTTTCAAGTTTTAAAAAAAATTTTATCTTTCAATTATGAGTCTCTTGTTGAAAAACCAGTCGAACATAAAAAAAAGAAACAGAATTTATAACATAGAAAGAGACTCAACTTTATTACGGGATGATCGGTAGCTCATAACGTATATTGAACAGACAAATCACGTAGAATGGTGGTGATGGTCTGGTTGATTTCAGAATCTCTTTCCATCCACTCTTTTGTTTTTTTACATGCCTGAAGGACAGTGGTATGGTTCTTACCTCCAAAATGCTTACCGATAACCGGATAAGAAGAACCGGTTAATTCCCGGGAGACGTACATTGCAATTTGCCTTGTCTTTGATATCTCTTTGTCTCTTTTTTCAGACATGATGTCTGATGTCTTTACATCAAATTTTTGACTGACCAGTTTGATTATCTTTTCAATGGTAATTCTGTGTTCTTCGATGTCGAGTACTTCTTTTAAAACTCTTTTGGTGGATTCCAGAGAGATCTCCTGATTCAACAGTGACCAGCTGGCTTCTATATGTATAAGGATTCCGAGAATATCCCGAACATTTGTTTTGACTGAACGAGCGATGAGGTCAATATTTTCTTCATCCAGGGGAATCTTCATCTGATCAACTTTATTGCGAATGATTGCAACGCGAGTTTCAAAATCCGGCCGCCCGATTCTGGCAACCATACCGGAATTGAAACGGTTAACCAGTCTCTCTTCAAGGTTTTTTATTTCCCTTGGGTACCGATCCGCTGTTATGATGATCTGTTTCTTATTATGAATTAGTTCATTAAAAATATGAAAAAACTCTTCCTGGGTGCTCTCTTTGTTCTCCAGAAACTGGATATCGTCAACTAAAAGCAGATCGATCGCTCGATATTTGTCACGAACATCGGATATTTTACGAAAGCGAATGCCGTTGATAACTTCGTTGGTAAACTCTTCGGAATTTGTGTACAGGATCTTGAAATTTGGATTGTTTTTTTTGACCTTCAGTCCCACGGCTTGTATCAGGTGTGTTTTCCCCAATCCCACATCACCACTTATAAAAAGTGGATTGTATTTATTGTTGGTTACTTTGTCGCCAACAGCTCTTGCTGCTGCATAAGCGATATCACTATTACTGCCGTTGACGAAGTTTTCAAAATGAAACTGCAGACTCAGTCCATTTTCTTCAGTTGTTAAACTATCAGCTGATTTAACAACCAGTTTGGATTCTTTCTCTGCTTTTCCAATCTGGATCACGAGCTGAAAATCCTTTTTTAGATTAAGTTCCTCAAATGATTTCAACAGATGAATTTTTAGTAATTGATGGTGATGATCGCGAATCCAGTTATAAAAAAATTGATTGACTCCTCCGATGGTAACCGTATCGGGGTTGAAATCAACAAACGAAAGCTTATTGACCCACGCTTCAACTTCATCCTGTTCAAGATCGTTACTTAGCAGTCTGATAAATTCTTCCCAGTATTCTGCTGTTGTTTCGGTTATGGTCATAGTACTATGTTTATTAAAACAATAGTTTATAATTGTAAAATCATTTTAGAAAAATCGGTAAAGCTAAGCCTATCGCAATCCTTTTGATAAGTTAAGTAAGGATTGAAAAAAAAAATTTGATGAATGAAAAGCGACTGAAAAATAAGCAAAACCGAAATAAAATTTTATTTTGACAGGTCAGACAGTTTCCTGCTTCATAAGGTTTTTTCCAGATTGACAGGTTTAAAGCCGAAACGGGATTAAAGAAAAAAATCGAATTCACTGACATATTCGCACGTTTTCTATAAATCTCATTATTATCTTAAACTGGATTCAGAATTGTTATAATTTGCTGGATACAATATGATATCTGTTCTTGTGATATGTCGAAAAAAATGTATTCCATAAGCTGGATCTAAAATTATCCAAATCACAACGCCTTTTTTGAAAATGAATGAAATTGAGATAGTTGAAACTTTTTTAAGAAGAGATATTCAGTCACTGAAAGGGCATGTAGTTGGGTTGATTGGGCCCCTCGGTGCCGGAAAGACAAGCCTGGTGAAAAAACTGTTGAAAAAAATAAATTCTGTTTTTGAAAATCAAGTGCATAGTCCGACATTTAATATTTGTAATATATACAGCTCTCCGGAATTGGATGTTCACCATTTTGACTTATACAGGGTTGAAACCGGAGAAGATCTGTATGATATCGAAATATGGGAGAGCATTGATAATCAAAGTGCCTTGATCTTTATTGAGTGGATAGATCAATTTCCTGAGCTGTTTTGTAAATGTGATGAGGTAATTACTATTTCCATCAAAGAATTGGATCACAGGTGTTACGAATTGGGAAAAAATTAGAATTAATTATTAAAATATGTTACAATGGGATGTCAATTTTAATTGAGTTCTTTTGTTTAGCAATGTTTATTAATATCATTATGTTATATAAAAAACCTAAACCGTTTAAAACTAAAAACAGTTCTCTGGATCGCTTTTTACAAATTGTGTTTTTTTCTAAGTTCAGCCTTTAATTGGTCCTTGAATGTGATATGAAAATTAAACGTATCGTAGTAATAACGGGTAATGCAGGAAAAATGGAGGAAATTAAAACGCTTATCGGTTTAGAAGCGATAGAATTTGGATATCAGTCATTAGATTTACCAGAAATTCAGAGCCTGGATATCAGGGAGATTGGTCAATTCAAAACCAAAATGGCTTTAACCCACAGTCGTTTAATTGAATCTTATGATGCTGTTTTAACGGATGATACTGCTTTATCCAGCGATGCACTGCATGGATTACCCGGTCCTCTGATCAAATGGTTTCTGGATCGTTTGGGACAGGATGGATTGGTTGAGTTGATAAAAGGAAAGGAAGACGGCGCTTCTGTTAGCTGTTTAATTTCGTTGGGCATAATAAAAACCCAGGAAATTATTCAGTTTGAGGGGGCTGTCACAGGAAAGCTTGTTCAAGCAAAAGGCAGCTATGGCTTTGGATGGGACCCCGTTTTCATGCCTGATGGCAGTGTGTTGACCTATGGGGAAATGGGGGCAGATGAGAAAAATAAAATCAGCCATCGGGCGCTAGCGCTCCAAAAACTCAGGGATTGGTTAATTTCTTAACGGGTTCGTTGTTTATGTGGTTTCACTATTAGAGTGTCAAAGCCTTTAATAACTAATTGCTCTTACTTTCAAATAATTGACAGTCTTTTCCCGAGGCTCTAAAAACAGATATTGTAGGAATGGTAGGCGATTTGAATCCCCATTTTTTACATCCGTAGGGATGGCTTCGTTCCCATGTGATATAGTAGAATTTACATTGAGCACATTTGGGTTTGTTGTTTTTTATCATATCGTTCCAGGTTTATTGGTTGGCATAATGTACGAAACCCGAAGCCAAACAGAATTCAGACCAATAATCAAAATGGCCCTCGTCGAACTATTAAGCTGTTTTCACACATTTTGTCGGGGATCTGCCTACCCAAAAAGTTGTTTTGAATTCAACGGACAAAAAATGTGAAATTGGTGTCTGCTATTAATGCAAAATGCTAACCGGAGAAACAAATTAGAGAATAATGTGGGGTCTTGACCGTGAGATGGCTAGACCGTGAAGAGTGAAAAAGGATTTCGAGAAGGTTGTCCCATTTTGAAAACAGCGGTGTGTAGGAAATCGTTTCCAGAATATGCACCATTTTTTTGTATGACGCGCTAAGAGTAAAAGAGGAGTATCATAAAATGTCATTATTTGAATCATTTAAGCTCGGTCAAATTCGTTCGAAAAATCGAATTCTGGTTCCTCCATACCATGAAGGAATCGCACAAAAGGATGGTAGAGTTTCCCATGCCATCTATGATCATTTAATGAGACTGGTCAGACAGGGGGCTGGTGTAGTGGTTTTTAACAACTCCTTTGTGACACAGCAGGGGAAATCCCATCCTCTTCAATTGGGAATCGCGGAGGAAAACCATCTTCCCGGATTAAAAAATCTGGTGTCTCATATTAAGGCAGAAGGGGTTATTGTTGGTATTCGGTTGTCTCATGCAGGTGCAAAAACATCTGAAAAAATATGTGGCGAACAACCCATTGGTCCTTCTACGATTAACTTTGGTAAGGATTTCGATTTAAGCCGTACATTCGACAAAGACGATGTTGATGAGTTGTGTCTGTTTTTTGCGCATGCTATTGAACGAGCGGAGGAAGCGGGATTCGATTTTGTTGAGCTGAACGGGGCTCAGCAGCAATTGCTGGATCAATGTCTGCACACCCGTTATAACAACCGTGAAGATGAATATGGTGGCAGTTTGGAGAATCGACTGAGACTGGCTTGTGAAATTGTAAAGGCAATGAAGGAACGGATCAAATCCAGATTGCTGGTGGCCTATTTTTTCTCCATTCATGATAAGTTGGAGGACGGTTTTACGGCAAAAGACCTGAAAATGATGATTAAATTGCTGGAAAATGCGGGTGTAGATATTTTCCATCCCATCACGATTCATGTCATGAACAAGTTCTTCGATAGTGAGGAAACATTACTGGAATGGGTCTCCAAATATACGGATAAAAGTATTATCGTAGAAGGAAATATAAAATCAACACAAGTACTTAAAGAGGTTCTGACAATTGACAAGGCGACCATGTACGGGATTGATAAGGCACTGTTTGCCCGCTCCAATTGGTATCAATTTTTACAAAAAAAGATATCTGGTTGACCACTTTTGGACGGAATCTGATCTCCACACCACCGACCGCTTCTTAAAAACAGAAAAGTAAGCGGAAAAAGGTCTCAGGAACAATTCTTTAAGTAGATTTAAACAACTCAATTTTAATGGAATTCCAGTTTTGTATTTTTTATAAGAACGACAGACTTCAATTTGGTTGGATACGTGAAGTCCGAAAAAATAAACCGGTTATTGTTCCAATTCAGGGAAAGGAGATCAGCTGTTCGACGAATCGGCTGGAGTATATTTGGCAAGGAACCATTTATCAGAACGAGAAAGAGGCAATTGTGTATCTGGCCGAAAAATCGAAAAAGGTTCTGGCTGAATCTGCTGGTATTGAATTGGATGTCATCCATGAGCTTTGTGAAACCGGAGTCCCGTATACTCTTGAAGACCTGGCAGAAAACTTTCTGGATAATCCGGATGATGGCTGGTCCAGAGTTGCCCTTCTGATTAAAATTAGAACGGATCAGAAACATTTTCAACGAAAGAAAAATCAATTCTTTGCCAGAAGTTCTGAGGAAATACTCAAACAGGAAGAGGAAGCAGAAAAAAAACTTGAAAACGAACGGCGGCAACTGAAGGAAAAAGAGTGGGCTGATAAGCTACGCAACAATGAGCGGCCTGACATTTCTTCTGCTGAAGAAGACCACTGGCAGCTCTTTTTACATCGCATCCAGAACTTTCTGCTTTATCTGGAGAACTCTCAGGAAAAAGACTACTTTTGCTCGCTATTTCAGTGTCAAATCACTGAACCCATTATCACGGAAAGGCGTTTTCTCGATGTGCTTTCGCTTGCCGGTATCGATATTTCATGGGGGAGATTAATACTCAGTAGAGTGAGTGCCCATTCTACTTCTGAGGATGAGCAGGCAGCTGTTGCAAAACTGATGAGTCTGGATATTTGGAAAGGCTTATACGATATCGAAACCAGGGACCAGAGAGAGCTGATGACATTCACGGTGGACAGTGCTGAAACCCGGGATTATGATGACGCTGTCAGCTGGGAAGCTCAGGGGGGTGGAGGCATGCTGCGTGTTCATATCGCTGATGTTGCCTCATTTGTTGGAAAAGAGAGCCTGCTTTTCGAAAAAAGTGAAAATCGGATTTCTTCTCTTTACACGGTGAAAAAGGTCTACCCGATGCTTGATCCTGACCTTTCCGAAAACCTATTTTCTTTGCATGAAGGTTTTGACCGACCGGTTCTGACCTTTGAAGTACAGGTAGCTGAAAATGGTGAAATTGGAGCAACACAGATATATCGATCTGTGATCAACGTGAACCAAAACCTCTCTTATGAACTGGTAGATGAAGACATCAACCGCGATGATCCTTATTGGACTGAGGTATTTCGATTCTGTCAGAGGTTGAAGGAAAAAAGAATTGAAAATGGGTCCCTTGAATTGGAGCGCATCGAAATCAAGCTGGATATCTCAGATCCTGACAGTATTCAGATTAAAGAGATTAGAGAAAACACACCGGCAAGTACGCTGATCCAGGAACTGGCTATTCACACAAATCATCAGGCTGCATCATTTTGCAAGCAGTACGGTCTGCTCTGTTTATTTAGAAACCAGCCGCCATACTCCATAAACAAAGGATTAGCAGAGGGTGAAAAGCCAACATTGCAGGATATACAGATTCAACCGGCTCGTATTGGTACTTCGCCGGAAGGTCATTCTGCACTGGGTCTGGATTGCTATCTGCAGGTGACTTCACCGATCAGGCGATTTCTTGACCTGGTGAACCAGGGGATCATTTTTTCACACTTGGCTGACATTGAAAGTGGTTACGATTCAGATGAACTGCTGACCTGGGCCAGGCAGGGAGAAGATATTCAGCGTGAATATGCTGCCATCGAACGAAGTCTGGAGCGTCACTGGAAGATAAAATATCTGGCACAGCATCAGGACGATATTTTTGATGCGCAGATGGTTCGTACTCTTAGAAACGGCAAGTCCCTCATTAACATTCAACAAGTGCAGTTGTTTGTGGAGTGCGTACTAGATGAGGTTCCTGAGGGTACGTTTCAGATTGTTCTGGATCTCGTGACGCCCAAATACGACCGAGTTGTTGTGAGGCCTTATTTTGAGGAGACCGCTTCAGATAAATAATCAGACTGCAGAAAAAACCAGGAGAGTTACTTTAAGATTTAAGCATACGCTTTTTCCAGAGCCAGTTGCACCGCTTGCATCCCTTCAGGTAGATCAGAGTGGTGTTCGAGCCATTCTCCGGTTTTTGGATGAATGAATCCCAGGCTTTTTGCATGTAACGCCTGACCGATACACCCTTTAAGAATTGATTTCAAATCAGCTGGAAATTTTTGGGTATAGTTTTTAAATTTTCCGTATACTGAATCCCCCAATAAAGGGTGTCCGATTGAACTCAGATGAACACGAATCTGGTGGGTACGACCGGTTTCCAGTCTACATTCGATCAGGCTCAGATAACGATACCCCTTTACAATTTTCCACCGCGTCAATGCTCGTTTGCCATCCTCCCGGATCGAAAATTTCTTTCTGTTATGAGGATGTCTTCCCAAAGGTTGGTCGATAATCCCTTTTGATTCTTTAGGAACCCCCCAAACTATGGCTTGATAAATCCGTAAAATACTGTGATCAAAAAATTGCCGGGCAAGATGATCATGGGTCTCATTATCTTTTGCAACAACAAGCAGTCCTGAAGTGTCTTTGTCGATTCGATGGACAATACCGGGTCGAATGGGGTCTTTTCCGGAGAGTTGTGAGTGATGCAACAGATAATTGACCAGAGTGTCTGAGGCGTGTCCAGCTGCTGGATGGACAACAACACCACTCGGTTTGTTCACAATCAGCAGAAAAGGATCTTCATATAAAATATCGAGATCGTAAGGTACAGGGACGACTTCAGACACTGGTTGCGGTAGAAGCGTAAAGGTAATGAGGTCGCCGGCTCTGACGGCTTTTTTAGGACTGACCTTTGTGTCGGAGTGGTTGATCTGAACGGTACCAGCCTGGATGAGACGTTGTGCTTCTGATCGTGAAGATACTTTTTCATGAGCCGCAAGCACAACATCGAGTCTTTTTTGATCTAGAGTGTCTGAAACGCTGAAACTTTCCATCAGAGCTCCAACAGTTCAAATTGCTCGTAGTGGAATTTATCTGAGGTTTGAAGCGAAATGGTACCTTTGATGAGTCGCTCCATGGAACGGTACGTTTCAACCTCCTCGATCTCTAAATACTCCGCAATATCTGAATGTAGTCCTAACAGTAAATTCCGAGGTGGTCTGGTCCCATTGGCCAGACGTACGATCTCTCTGTAAATTTCATAGATGATGGATGCGGGCGACAGGATTCTTGCAGTGCCATCGCAATATGGGCAATGAGTTCGAAGAAAACGACCGAGATTTTCCCGATTCCGTTTACGCGTCATTTCGACCAAACCGATTTCTGAAATAGGAAGCACCTTGGTTTTAGCCTTGTCCTTTTTCAGCTCATTTTTCAATGTGCGAAAAACTTTTTCTCTGTTCTCGGCCGCTTCCATATCAATAAAATCGATAATAATAATGCCTCCGATATCCCTTAGTTTTAACTGATGGACTATTTCCACTGCCGATTCCATGTTGGTAATCAGGATCGTTTTTTCATGACTATCCGATCCGGTAAAACGACCGGTATTGACATCGATGGCGGTGAGCGCTTCTGACTGATCGATCACCAGATGACCGCCAGACTTTAGCCAGACTTTGCGGCTCATGGCCCGGTCTAGTTCATGAGTTATACCATAGTGATCAAAGATAGATGCTTTGCCGGAATACAGTTTCAGAACATGACTGTAATGGGGTAGGTAGGTTGCAAGATATTTCTTAATCTTTTCATACTCAAATGTGTCATCAATGATCAGTGCTTCAACATCTGGAGCTAACATGTCCCTGATGGTTCGAAAGGTAAGGTTCAGGTCTTCAAAAAGTATTGCCGGTGAACGATAGGTTTTGTATTTTTTCTCGGCCTCATGCCAGGTGGTTAGAAGATACTCAACATCATGTCTGAACTCCTCTTCAGATCTGTTGGTCGCGACCGTTCTGACAATAAAACCGGTGTTTTCCGGTTTGATGCTGGAAACAATTTTCCGTAAGCGATTGCGCTCTTTTTCATCACGGATTTGCCTGGAAACTCCCACATTGTTTACATGGGGCATGAAGACCAGGTTGCGGCCGGGAAGTGTTATATTACAGGTGATACGAGCCCCTTTATTTCCAATCGGCCCTTTGGAAACCTGTACCATAATATCTTGACCTTCCTGAATCAGGGAGGAGATGTTCTGTTTATGGCGGTCTTTTTTTCTTGATCCGTTGTGTCTGCTGTTGTCCTTGTCATCGTCGGAATCGATGTCGATCCGCTCCGGGTCGGTTCTAATGTCATCG
Source organism: Deltaproteobacteria bacterium (assembly GCA_018645005.1). Classification (GTDB taxonomy): domain Bacteria; phylum SAR324; class SAR324; order XYD2-FULL-50-16; family XYD2-FULL-50-16; genus JAHJRI01. The sequence goes on from JABGPJ010000179.1 coordinate 51,163, forward strand.
ACATATAAAAAGGCGGCTTTTTCCAGTCCGATATCAATAAATGCCGATTCCATGCCTGGAAGAACCTTTAGTACTTTTCCCTTGAATATGTTTCCAACAACACTTTTGTCTCTTTCTCTTTCGTAAAATATCTCGTTTACGACATTACCCTGGAGAAGAGCAATGCGTATTTCATGCTTTGTATGGTTTATGACGATCTGTTTTCCCATATGCTGGCTTATGTCTGACAACTTAACCAACATGTTCGCAGATTGATTTATTTCACTTTAGATCAATATGTTATTCTATAAATAGCTTAGAATTTTCTCTCTAACCACAATACAGCTTTCATCAGTTCTGGTTTTTTAGTGTGAAGTCGTTTTTATTTTCAATACTGTTTATTTTTCAAACATCTTTGGGTTTTTCTTGAATCAGGTTTCCCAACTTGAGTGGATGATGATTGATAACAACAAATGGTTGACTACAAAGCTGATTGTTAATCGGAAAATTCTCTATTACGTAGGTTTAATTGAATCTGCGTTATGTTAGGTCGAGTGTGATTATTTTTAAAAATGATCTATTTTTCTAATTCAGATTGGTAAGTCTCCTCCACCCTTTAAGCATCTGTTTACATTGCCAATATAATTAAATAAAAAGGCCTCAAACTCGATGTGACATTTCCCTTATGTTTAGTCTGACTTCTGGAAATTTTTGGCCCTATGGGTGTCAACAATATGGAATCTGATTTTAAATCATATAGTTATTTAAGAAAGTAGGTCGCTAAATTGAAGTGATCGGGTCTGATAAAAAACCTTCAATAGAATTAATCTATGTCAATGGTTTTCAGTATTCAGAGTTACAAGTTATCTTTTTTTATATTTTTTCGCAACAAGAAATCCAAATGCATATTTGCCTTCCCGTTTTG
>JABGPJ010000179.1:52166-54849 GCA_018645005.1 Deltaproteobacteria bacterium
TTTTTATATTTTTTCGCAACAAGAAATCCAAATGCATATTTGCCTTCCCGTTTTGACTAGTGTCTCGCAGGTTTTCAAACCGTTGTGACAAATGATTGTCTTATGTTGATATTTTGTATCTTTTCACTACCTCTTGACTATTTCGTGCCAGAACCAGGTTTCTGGTGGTGCTTGATGGAAGTTAAGCGACAGCCTAAGAAGCGAAACTTGCAGCTTCGAACGAAAGTAGCATCAGAAGTATGGCGGGTTTACGCAAAAACAACCGCATAGTTACGATATTTTTTTATAGAGATCAATGGTTTCAATTAAGCTCAGCATTGAATCACTGCCCTTATTGCCGGCTTTTGTTCCTGCTCTTTCAATGGCCTGTTCAATATTTTCAGTTGTCAGAACACCAAACGAAATCGGTAGGTTTGTATGTAACGAGACCTGTGCAATGCCTTTTGAGACTTCGCTGGAGACATAATCAAAGTGCGGGGTTGAACCTCTGATGACAGCGCCCAACGCGATAATACCGTCGTACTTTTTGGTCAATGCGATTTTCTGACATGTTAAGGGGATTTCAAAGGCCCCTGGAACTCTGAAGATTGTAAAATTCTTATCAATTCCATCATGTCTTTTAAATGTATCAAGTGCGCCCTCCAGGAGTTTATTGGAAATGAAATCGTTAAATCGCGCGACGACAGCTGCAATCTTCAAGTCTTTGGCTGAATAGTGCCCTTCCACAGTCTTAATACTCATCAGGTCCTCCAAATAATTGTGTTTATAAATAGCTTTGTGATCGTTTATCGCCAAATGCAGGCGGATTTTATCTCGATGTTGTTTATCTATCAATAAAGTGAAGGAAAAATTGAGTTTTTTCAATGACGAACTTAACTATAGTCGTGAAATTTCATTTTAAAGATGACGTCCCAGCAGGATTGAAATATAGTTATTAACGAGAAATATGCCATAATGGGCTGAATTGGAAAGGGGTTAAGGCTGATGAAAGAATGTATTGTAGAAAGAGTGAAAGAGGTTAATTTTTGGCGAATCGGAATTCTGGGTTGGATACTCTTGCCTCTCCTGCTAATTCTGAGTTTCGCTATTCCGGCAAATGCGAAGATCATCGGTGTTGATGGTCTCCTCAGCAAAGTTCTGGAGAATAACAAGAACATCCGTTCGTTTTATTTCGAAATAGAGGCGCGGATTTTTGATCCAGAAGCTTTTTCTCCGCTTGATGAAGAGAGAGAAGAAAACCTGATTCCATATGAAATCAAAGAGCATAACTATTTTCAGAAAATTGTCTGGGTCAGGGATGAGCATACGCTTATCGAAACTCTGGATTTGGCTGAAACCCCTCTAAATATATATATTTTTGAACCTGACAACTGGGTGTTCAGTAAAAATCTCCAAAACGACCGTATCTTTACTGATGAGGATCTGGTTTACCCCTATCTGATGTTCTTTACGAAACATGTCTCTTTTTTAAAAACCAGCCTGGGCAAGATCGGAATCAATACAAGTCGCGTAGCAATTGAACAGAGAGAGAAAGGAGTGGTCTATCAGCTGGGTAGTAAATCGGAAAACATGCTTGTGGATCCCTGGTCTTTTAAAGTACTTGAAATTAATAGACTAATTCAGGTTTGGGGGCGCTACTATCCAATGCAGATTCGTTTTTCCGATTGGGATCGTCAATATACGGGGTTACCTGGAACCGTTCGATTTTATATCAATTCCCGCCTCTTCAAGGAGATGAGGATCATATTGAAACAGCGTCGTGTTTCCACACCGAGAAGAGCTTTGATAAAAAAGTATGGTCAATTGATACCTCAGTTATTTCCATTTTCGCTGACAACTATTTATTCCCAATAAAATGAAATTTTTCTTTACTGCATTCTTAATACTGTCCTCTTTTTGTGTTTCGGCTTCAACAACGTATGACAGGATTCAAATTATTGTTAATGATCGTATTATTACACAGAATGAAATCAAGATCCGACTTGCTGAGATTATCAAGCAGGGCCAGGGTCAGCACCTTCCGGAAAAGAAAGTCAAAGAGCTCCGTTCTCAAATGATTAATCTGTTGATTGAGGAAGCTCTGCTGGATATCCGGGCAGACGAATTGAGTATTAGAATAACCGATGTACAACTTGATGCGGAAGTGGATCACTATCGCAAACAGAACGGATTAAGCCAGATTGAATTTGAAGAACTTCTTGAAAGGCGGCAGCTGACACTGACCGATTTTAAAATTGGTTATTTGAAGCGGACACGACGGACGCAGGTGATCAACCGGGAAATTCGATCGCAAATTTCTATTACGGATGAAAAGCTCAGGGAACTGTATGACAAAGGAGAAGGAAAAACAGTTCGTGTTCACGCCCGGCACATTCTCCTTGTATTGGAGCAGGATGCGCTACCGGAGGAGGTCCAAAAAATCAGGCAGAAACTCAGCGGGATAAAAAAGCAGATAGAGTCGGGGAAATCCTTCACAGAGATGGCAGATCTCTATTCACAAGATCCATCAGTCAAGCAGAATCACGGTGACCTGGGCTTTTTTGGTAAAAAAGACATGGTACGCGAATTTGCTGAAGTATCATTTTCGCTAGAACCGGGCACGCTCAGTGAACCGGTTCGATCACCATTTGGCTTTCATTTGATAGAAGTATTGGATAAAAAGGATGATCCGCCGGAGTCGTTT
>JABGPJ010000092.1 GCA_018645005.1 Deltaproteobacteria bacterium
TCTCCAATTAACAGTAATGGAGCCTTATTCAATTTGGTCTTTCTCATTTCCATATAATTGATTTTTAAGTCAAATGATAAAAAAACAGTCTACACCAAATATGGTATATTGGAAAAATTCAAAAGCCCAGACTGATGAAAGAAACGCTCGGTAAATTGTTTTAAAAAAGGGACGGGGTCTGCGGGATCAGGCGAGATAAAACTGGCGACACAGATACCATTTATAATCGCTATTAAAAATATCCGATACACAAAGATTGAGTTCAAATATTTTTCAAAATAGAGTTTGTTCTATCAAGAATAGACCAACTGCAATTATGGTGAATGCCACAATTTTGTATAATTGTTTTGATGGAATATAGTGGGCGATCCAGGCGCCGAACACAACGCCGATGGCTTGAATAATACCTATTGTTGTACCGAGTTCGAAATCAATTTTTCCATATAATCCAAATCCAACTGAAGCAAAAATGGCTATAGGAAGCTGAATCACCTGACTGACACCGATGGCTATCAAAGCCGGAATATCCAAAAAGATGAGGATTGGGACGAGTAAAACCGGTCCCCCTGTTCCTGTGAAGGAAGAGCCGAAACCAACCCCTAAACCAATTAAAACCAACTGAATTTTGCTCAGCTCAAAGTTGTCATTCTTAGTGAGTGGTTTCCTGTAAAGCGCATTCAGTCCTGAAAAAATAATTAACGTTGATAAAATAATTGTTAACGAGGCTGTTGGTAACGTCGTATTTGCCCAAGCTCCCAATACTGCAGCAGGTACAATGCCAATACTCAGCCAACATACCATGTACCAAGAGATCGACCGTTTCCTAGCATAAGTTATTGTGCCGACAATACCGGTGAATAAAAAACTCCAACTGCTTACTGCCATTGCCAGATGGAGGTCGATGCCAAGAAAATATGTTAATAATGGTGATAGCAAGATACCACCGATACCAACCATACCAATAAGAGTGCCTGTGACTAAACCCAGGAAAAGTAATTTTATCAATATCAAATTATCTTATTGAACTTCTGGTGAGTTTTTAGCAATCTGAACTATTTTCATGGCCAGGGCCTATGCTACGTCAACGGTGTTTATAGGAAGCAAACTATCAAGGGCGCTAAGTTCTGTGCAGGCAATAATGGCCGTTTTTACATGATAGGACATAAGATCTATCATATTATTGAACGGGATGTTTACTGCCTGTTGAACCGCATCATAATAATGGACCGTATTGCATGCTATTACAAGAAAGTCCGCTCCAAAAGTTTCAAGTGTTTTTCCCATTTCTGCCATGCAAGGGCCTGGATCTTTTCCGTCTTCCTCAATAATGGCTTTTATCCTGGATGGCACCTTGGGATTGTTATCCACAATACACCGGATATGATCGATATCATCCAGAGACAGTGGCAGGCGAATAATGCGCTGTATAAAATCCACAGTTGCTTCAGAGACCATTCCTCTCAAAATACCAGCAATTTTTTCTTTTTTTTTGTCACCTAATTATATCCCTCATTGCGAAACTATGATTGGGAGCCTTTTTAAAAAGGCTCCCGAAATCTCATTATTCCTTTCGGAACGTATCCATATATGCGTACAATGCCGGAGATCCCCCGGTATGGAGGAACAGGACATTTGAACCTTTTGGGAAATGTCCTTTGCGAACCAGATCAATGAGGCCTGCAGCCGCTTTGCCCGTATAAACCGGATCAAGAAGGATGGCTTCATTTTTGGCAAACAGTTTCACTGCTTCAACCATTGAATCGGTGGGCAGCGAGTAACCCGGACCCACATACTGATCAAAGCAGACAATATCGTCCCGCTCAACTCCGCCTTTGACTTCAAGTCTTTCTGCTGTATCCACGGCCAGCTTGTAAACAATTTCTTCCTGAACATTTTTTGGTCTGGATACATTTATGCCGCTGATGGGGATGTTGCCATTTACACCGTTCATTCCGACCACCATGCCAGCATGGGTTCCGGCTGATCCTGAAGGAACCACAATATGGTCGATTGCAAGGCGCATCTCATTGAGCTGTGCCATGGTTTCTTCTGCGCAGACCGCATATCCGGTTGCACCGATTGTGTTGGAAGCGCCCCCTGGAATGATATAAGGTTTTTTACCGGCAGCCTTAAGCTCAGCTGCTTTTTTTTCCATTTGAGCAATCATGTCGGAACCGCCTTGAACAACGCCAATACTTTTGACGTCCAGCAGTTCAAACAGAAAATTGTTGCCACTACCCTCTTCCTTATATGATCCTTTTACCCGCTCTTCAAGGATAAGATGGCAGTCCAGCCCCTCTTTGGCAGACCAGGATGCGGTCAGTCTTGCATGGTTTGACTGTACAGCACCACAGGTAATGATGGTATCGGCACCCTTTTCAAGGCCATCGGCGATACAGAACTCAAGTTTACGGGTTTTGTTACCGCCGGCAGATCCGGGCAGCAGATCATCGCGTTTGACATACAGGTTAACATCCCCACCAAGCGCTTTGCTAAGTGAAGGCATGGATTCAATGGGGGTGGGACCTTGGAGATAGTTTCTTCTGGGAAATTTTGTAAAATTCATAGGGTAAATCCTTTTTTATGGGTTCATTTTTATATGAAAGTCGTGGCAAGCCAATTATAGACTTTGGTTTCTTTTTTGTGGGCAAGCCTCAATAAAGTGTCCAGGCTTCCCGTGGCATTTATAATTGAAAAATTGCTTCCACTTCCAGATCAGCACACAGAGGCAATGCTGCTACCTGGAAGGCACTTCGCGCTGGAAACGGTTCATTAAAGTATTGGGCATAGACTTGATTCACTGCGGCAAAGTCGTTGATATCCGCCAGGAAGACTGTTGTTTTAACTGCGTTATCCAGGCTTGTCCCGGCTTCTTTGGCAATGGCGGAAAGGTTTTTAAACACAAGATGGGCTCTGTCTTCAATAGAACCTTCCGGGATTTTACCGGTGGCAGGGTCAATGGGGAGCTGGCCGGAAGTAAAGATCAGATTGCCGGTTTGCACGGCCTGGGAATACGGACCAATTGCAGCAGGGGCGTTATCGGTTTGAATTGGTTTTTTAGACATATTTTTTCCTTATTTTAATATAATTTGCGCTGTTTCTTTAAAAATTTTCAGATTAGATTTTGGGCACCGTTTCTTATTCGGGAATGAGTGGGAAGATAAACCATATGATTCGAATCAAGAAATCCCATAAGACAATAAGTTACAATACATCGCTATCCCCGATTTTCAAGAAAGTCTAACAGCACCGCATTAAACAAATCAGGCTTCTCAAGATGCACGGCATGGGCGCACCCCGGAATCACGGCGAGGCTGGCGTTGGGAATATTTTTCCATAACTGCTCGGGCTGGCTCCAAGGGTATGTGCGATCACCATCACCCCACAACACCAGGGCAGGCGATTTAATGTGGGGAAGCGCCTTTGTTCCAGACCACTTTTCCATAGCAGACAATCCGGCCTGCATAGCCTGGAGCGATGCCTTGGCCGCAAGATCAGCGCTCAGCTGATATCCTTTCGCCTGTTCACCTTTCATAAACCAGGTAGCAGCTATACGCTGTCCTGTTGCCAAGGGGCCATTCTCTGCCACTCGTTTTTTTGATTCTGATATCGGCTCAAATCGCCCCGGCAAAACGCCAACCGGTCCTGTACCGTATAGAATAAGGCGATTGATGCTTTGTGGAGATAACCGAGCCATCTCCTGAACGATCATACCGCCCATTGAGTGACCGACCAAATGAAAATGGTGAACGCCGGAATCGGATAGCTCTTTCAGGATGCTACGGGCATATTCCTCGATATGTTCGGGGGCTGTCATATGGCATTTTTCGCTAAATCCTGGAAGATCGGGGGTTATCACCCGAAACCGATCCTGAAAAACAGTGCATTGCTCAGCCCACTGGGCTCCCCCACCCATAAAGCCGTGAACGAATACTAAATTATCCACTAAGCCATTCCCCTTTCCCGATAAAATTACAGCTATTTGCGCTTACCCTGTACGATCCGATCCAGCATCATTGCACAGAACAAAATTGAGAAGCCGGCAAGGATTCCCTGTCCAACATTTGCATACTGCAGCGCTTCTAGCACATCCTCACCCAGTCCCTTTGCGCCAATAAGGGAGGCGACAACGACCATAGCCAGGCTCAGCATAATGGTTTGATTGATTCCAGCCCTGATTGAAGGACTGGCCAGGGGCAGATCTACGCGTGTCAATAAATACCATTTGCTGGCACCAAATGAAACTGCAGCCTCACGAACGTGTTCCGGGACACCGCGTAAACCCAACACCGTCAAGCGCACCACGGGTGTGCCGCCAAAAATCATGGTTGTTACCACAGCCGCTGGCTTGCCGGTGCCAAAAAAGGCAATAACCGGGATCATGAAGACAAATGCCGGCATGGTCTGCATAAAATCCATAATCGGCCGGATAAAAGAATAGAAGCGCGGACGACGGGCACAAAACATTCCTAACGGTATCCCAATGGCAATGGAGAGGCATGCGGCAGTTCCAAGAAGCCCCAGGGTGGTCATCGCTTTCCCCCAAAACCCCAAAAGTCCCATATAAGTCAAAAAGGCACCGGAGTAAATGGAAGCTCGAATACCTGCTGAAAGCCATGTCAACAAGACGATGAAGCTCATAATCACAATCCAGGGAGTTTGGACAAAAATCAGCTCAAGCCCATCCAACATCATTCGAATGCCAAGTGTTATTAAATCGAAGAACGCTTCTCCGTTGGAGACGGTAAAGGCAAAAAAATCTTCCACCCATTTGATCGATGTGAGCCGAATATTGGGGTTGGTTGGAAAATCAATCAGCAATTGAAACGCACCGGGGAAGCTGTAATGGATGACTGTTGCAACAACAATCATGATCACGAACACAGTGCTTAACACCATGTGTTTTACCGGCATGCCAAAAGTGATGGTGGAATCGGATAACCAATCTGAAAATCGTAGTTCCAGAGCAGTATTTGCAAAGACTGCCTGGACAACTTTTATCACAACCAGAAGAACAACCCCTCCTATCGCAATATATATTCCTGACTCTTCCAGCTGCTGGGCCTCCAGACGGATGCCGCCTATCGCACCCTCAAGAGATTCAACTGAGCGCTTGTATACATCAGTTTTATCGGAGTTGCTCTCAATTGCAGCCGCCAACTGCTGTGTGCGCAAAGTCAGGGTCCCCTCAATCTGGGCAATTCGCTCCCACGCCCCTGCCGCAATGTTTCCAAACAGTCCCCTGATGATCTGTACAAAGGCAAACGTTTCAATGATCAGAAACGTTAGGCCCCAGTTCCATAGACCGCGGGCAGAAAACCATATTGGCCCGAGAATGCCCGCCCATATATTAAAAGTCCACACGAAACGAGAGTTATTACCAATTTTTTCAAACTGTTTTTCATAATAATCAGGATTCGTTCGTACGAATTTTGTAATCTGTTCAGATTTTTCCTCTTCAGCCGCACGATCCAGGTTACTCTCAATAGATATTTTAGTAAACGACTCAAGCTGCGGATCGTTCATGATACCTCCGTTCCCTCTATCACAGTTTGAAGAATTCCACTACGCGTCACGATCCCTATGTCTTTGCCGTTATTCTGCACAACGATGGGGGCGTCGTCGTCAATGGCAAGCCGAATCAACGTACTTAGTGACTCGCTCTCTGCTACCCTTGGCGCATTTTCCGGAGGATTGCCATTTGATGCAACAAACTCAGCAAATGGCTGCATGACGGCATGGGCTTTAACAACCTTGAGTCGTGATATGCCAGCAACGAAATCTGCGACATAATCACCCTCCGGATTCATGACGATTTCTTCTGCTGTACCTATCTGATCAAAGCGACCGTCACGCATAATCGCAATCCGATCCCCTATTCGAACAGCTTCATCAAGGTCATGGGTAATGAAAATGGTTGTTTTGTTTAACTCTGCAGATAGTTTAATAAATTCGTCCTGGAGCTGCCGTCTGATTAACGGGTCCAAAGCACTGAACGGTTCGTCCATCAACAGAACATCCGGATTGGCGGCAAGGGCTCGAGCTAACCCGACCCGTTGTTGCATGCCACCGGAAAGTTCATGGGCAAATTTGTTTCCCCATGCGTCTAATTCAACTATCCTGAGCATATTCATGGCCTGCCTCATACGTTCATTTTTATTCATAGAACGGATTTCCAGTGGCATCGCCACGTTATCTATAACTGAGCGGTGGGGCATTAAAGCAAAATTCTGAAAAACCATGCCTATTTTTTTATTGCGAAATTCCCGCAGCGCCATGGGGTCCAGTCCCATAACATCAGTTCCTTCAATGATTATTTTACCGTCGGTGGGCTCCAACAGCCTGTTAAAATGACGAACAAGCGTTGATTTTCCGCTTCCGGACAACCCCATTATGCAAAATATTTCACCCTGTTTGACGTCAAGGCTCACATCAGCCACACCGACTACTGCATCATAACGATCAAGAACTTCTGCTTTTGACAATCCTTTTTCACGAATGGCGCGAAGGGCCGCTTGTGCATTGTCTCCAAATATTTTCCAGACATGCTCAACTTTAATCACTACTTCACTAGATTGTTTGTTTGATAACGTAGACAATTCCAACTCCTGTATTGAATAAGACCATTGTTGTGTAAAAAATCAAAGTGTTGCCGGCCAAGCAAAACCGGCAACGCCTCGTTAGACAATTACAAACAATTTAAAGTCCCAGCCAGGCGTCAACCCTCTTGGGATTGTTTTTTATCCATTCACTGGCAACTTCAGATGCGTCCCGTCCCTTTCCGGAAATTTGATAAGCAAAATTACTTACATCATCGGCTGTCAGCGAAAATCTCTCAAAAAATTCAACGATTGCCGGAGATCGTTCCTTTAATGAGTTGGACCAGGCAATTTGCACCTTTTTTAAAGCATCCTTTGTGGCGACTTTTGACTTCTTGTACCAATCTGGCGAGTCCGATGGCTGAACCATCTTGTACAGAGCCGGGTCATACTTCGGTTCTGTCAGCATCATTACATCAAACATATACCAAATTGCATGAGGCTTATAGCAATAGAATGCATATCCTTCGTCTTTGGCTATTGAATCTTTGACTCGTGCTGTTTTCACACTTTCATCCACCCGAATCGGATCAATAAAAGGTAAAAGATCGTAGTCCCGAACTTTGACCTCGTTTACATTTGCTGAAGCCCAGCCAGGAGCACCAATCCACATTTCACCTTTACTATTGCCGTCACTGTCCATTGCAGCCGCAACATCGGGCCGTCCTAAATCAGTGATATCGGTAATATTGAATTTTTTACCGAAGTTCTGGGATACACAAAACCCTTGGTTTCCCTCATATGGGTGATTGCTCAAGGTAACGGTTTTCGTTCCAAGTACATACTTATCGGTAAAACTTTCTTGATTCGGCAGCCAAACATCGGGATGCACGTCGATATCACCTTTACCTTGATGCATAGCCTGAAAAATGGTCGCATTGTTACCCGGTATCAATTCAGCCTGTCCTCCGATTCGTTCAACGACAACAGCCTTCAACAAAGCAGCTATCGCCTGGGCTCCTGTCCAGGATGGCGAACCGATGTTTACTTTTTCTCCACCCATGGCCGGCATCGAGACCAGTCCAATCATCCAGATACACGCTAAACTCATTAATAATTTTTTCATTTCTCCCTCCTTAAACTTGTAGGTAAATAATTAATTTTTCCTCCTCAATTGACTCGATATTACACCTATGTACTTCACGCAAATGACACTAATCATCTGCAACAGTAATCATTTCAGAAAGATCCATACCTGTTTTTTTAATTGCATCCGCAAAATTATTCTCAATTAAATTAATTGGAAATTTTAGCGATGGAAAATCAAAGCTGACTGCCCCGATCACACTATTTTTTCTGAAATTAATAAGAGGTGCAGCAATGGCATTGAGCCCAAGAATGTACTCTTCGTTTGCCAGCGCGTAACCTCTTTTTTTTATAATATTTAATTCAGAATCCAGTTTGTTTTTATCGACAATGGTATTTGCTGTTTTCGCCACTAACTGTATTTTAAAAATATAGTCTGAATATTCATCTGAGGACATGTTCGCCAATATAACTTTTCCTGTGGCCCTGGCATAAATTGACTCACTTCTCAAAGGATGCCTGAAGTTGATCGTAGCCTTTGATTCACGCCGATACAGTGCGATTATTGCGTTACCTTCTTTTAAAACAGTATCTACAGTTATGCCATGTTCTTGATATGTTTTATCAACGAGCGGTTTAATGGTTTGTAACAATTGGAAACCGAGTAGAAGCTGATACCCTAATGAAAGAGCCTTGGGGCCAAGTTTGATGGCTTTGGAATGGGAAGCTCTTTTAAGGTAGCCAAGTTCCACGAGTGTGTTCACGTATCGATATGTTGAAGTCGTGTTGATACCTAAAATCTTCGATATTTCAGTAAGATTTCTACGCGTGTTCTGTCCATTGAAAAGATTAATGATCGATAAACCCTTTTCAATAGTCACTGAATAATAATCATTTTTTCGATAAGCCATCACACATCCTTACGGTTATCGTAAACAACATACGTTTATCGTATTATATCAAGCGATTTTATAATGTCAACTGATTTTTTTACGGTCAACAAACCAGCTGAAACAAAATAAATTCGATCTATCCGGTTTGAGCATAAAAGAGGTCAGATCATTAGAAATATTTGTCACTCGAGGTGATGGATGGTAGGAGTCAGAGGCATCATAGTACCGTTAAAGGCTATCACAATATTTGTCCTGGTAAATTATCGGGAATGGTGGTGGGTGAAATTAAAATTATGTTCGACTGTGTAAAAAAAGTTTTAATATTTCTTAGTTTTAACGACTCTTCCATTAGGAAATAGGAGTGGATTTTGTCTATCATGGTTTCCCCAGAGTCTGCCCAAGACTATTATTATAGGGATCAATCCTGAAGAAATTTGGGAACCACTATATCTGGTACTTTCTATTTTCCCAAAATAGAATTTTCCATTCAAATATATGAACCAGGACATTATCTCCGGACCTTCTTCCAGATTAAATTTACTAATATATAAAAAACATAGCAATAATCTCTCTCTCAGCTTCAACATAAAAATATC
>JABGPJ010000080.1 GCA_018645005.1 Deltaproteobacteria bacterium
AGCTAAAACCTAAAAGCTGAATACCCCGTCCGCTTGCGGCGGGGATTCTTTTATTTTTTAAAACCATTCTCCCGATAGGCCCTTGCCAGAAGTGAAACGGGATGCATAGGCTTGATACCGGTGAATTGTTTGAACTGGATAGCGGCCAGCGGGCAATCCGTTATCCAGATGTCTGCATCTGCTTTCTTCATGGCATCGAACGCTTTTTGGCCGATGCGCCCGGAATCTTCAAAGGTCTCGGTTTTCATGGCGTAGGTGCCGTTATGACCACAACATTCTGTGACTACCTTGACTGCTACTTCCGGCATCTGTTTAATGATTTCCCGGCTTCTGAAACCAACCCTCAGGGAACGAAGGTGGCAGGAGATATGGTAGGCGATGGTCTTTCCCGGAATACTATTAAACTCTTTACAGAATCTGTCCTCTTTTCTGATGGACCATAGATATTCGCCGGGTTCAACCATTGCGGCCGATAGTTTTTCTGCTCGTTCCCGGTCGGCGCCTTCCAGCAATTCGGGGTATTCACGACGCATCATCATGGAACAGGTTGGGTTGATGGCCATGACTTTAGACCCTGCTTCCACGAAAGGCATCATCAGATTTAGATTGTGATGGGCATTTTTTCGAACTGTATCCAGGTCCCCGATCTCCCAATACGGCATCCCACAACATTTGTAGCCTTCCAGGCAGGTGTACTTCACCTGGTTTTTTTCCAGGACCTCAATCAGATCTTCACCGATATCGGGTTCGTTGTTGTCTACGTAACAAGTTTGAAACAGAACGACTTCTGTGTCCGGTGCTTTTTTGATCCAGCCGTTACGTTTGGCAATGCTTGTAAAGGTTCTGGCAGCGAAATCAGGCAGCAACTTCTGACGGTGAATTCCCGCAATTTTCTCCAGAATCCAGCGCTCTGGCGGAAATCTATTGGCCAGATTTGCCAGACCCAGACTCAGCCGCGCCAGAAGACCAAGAGTGTTTGTATTACTCAGCATCCACTCACCCAGGGTTTTTCTTTTCCCTTTGGCCTGTTGAGCAAAGTAACGATGAACCAATCTGGGGAAGTCGAGCTGATATTCGTGCTGGGCGGCAGGTGTATAAGGACATTCCACTTCACACAGTTTGCACTGGAAACAGAGCTTCATCGTCTTTTTGATTTCAGCCGCTGCTAACTGAGTGATGTCCCCATCTTTCTTGTCGATCAGGTCGAACATGACGGGAAACAGGTCGCAGTATTTGAAGCACATTCTGCAACTGTGACACAACGCAAATGATCTGTTGATCTCTTTTTCAAGACTTGCGGGATCCCAGTACTTTTGTTCTCCGGTATCGTAACACAAGCCCTCACTTGCCTTAAATGAAACAGGTTTGTCGCTGGTTGTCATAATCACCTTTGAAATCAAGAGTTAAAGCCGACGTGATCGAGTCGGCTTTATCCTATCTCGATCAACTAACTAGGTCCAGCATTTTCTGAAAGCGCCCTGCGTGGGACTTCTCGGCTTTGGCCAGAGTTTCAAACCAGTCGGCAATTTCACTAAAACCTTCTTCTCTGGCGGTTTTGGCCATTCCCGGATACATATCGGTGTATTCATGGGTTTCGCCAGCGACTGCGGCTTTTAGATTTTCAGCAGTGTCGCCGATGGGTAAGCCGGTAGCAGGATCTCCGACTTCCTTAATATAATCAAGGTGTCCATGTGCGTGACCAGTTTCCCCCTCTGCTGTTTCTCGGAAATTGGAGGCAACCTCCGGATAACCTTCAATATCGGCTACTTTGCCGAAATAGAGATAGCGCCGATTCGCCTGTGATTCTCCGGCGAATGCGTCTTTTAAATTTTCCAACGTTTTTGAGTCTTTTAGTTCAGGCATGATTCCTCCTTAAAGTGAACAGATTGTAGCAAAGATTAGCCTACATTTTTCGTGAGTATCATCTCATTTACCTGAAATAATTGTGCCAAAAAGGAGAACTGCTGGAGCAGTGAAACAGAGCCGTTCAGGGCCCCACTTGATCATTTGAACACCCGTATGTTTTTCTGCGGGGGAAGTGCGGATTTAACTTTTTTCTGCGCGGGATTTATTGCGATCGTAAGTGGGGTATGTCACAAAATCCCAGCTTCGAGTTTGGCTTCATCGCTCATCATATCCTCGTCCCAGGGCGGATCCCAGACCAGGATGACATTCACGCTCTTAACTTCGGGGAGGGCGTAGACCTTTGTTTCAACATCTTCAATAATCATGGGTGCGACAGGGCATCCCGGTGCTGTAAGTGTCATTTGAATATCAACATTATTCAAATCATCAATACTCAGTCCGTAAACCAGGCCCAGTTCATAGATATTGACTGGGATTTCAGGATCGTAAACGTCGCGAAGTTGTTCGATGATCTTTTCTTTCAGCTCGTTTGTGTCTGTTGGGTCAGTCATTTTTGTCTCTCTTATTTTTCACTCTGTTGTCACCGCCTGTTCCGTATTTTTCAGTGCCGCGTTCAAGACATGCCAGGCCAGGGTCGCGCATTTTATTCTCATGGGGTATTTGCAGACGCCGTTCAAGACTTCGAGTTTTCCAAACTCAACGGAATCTGATTCATGGGATCTGTCACCGGTCAGCATACCGTGCAATCCCTTGAATAACTCCGTGGCTTCCATTTCGGTTTTCCCCAGGACGCTCTCCAGCATCAGGGATGCGGAGGCCTTGGAAATTGCACACCCGCTTCCTTCAAAGCCAACACCTTCCACAATCCCATTCTCGACCGTTAAGTGAATGGTATAATGATCACCACAAAGCGGATTGTCCCCTTCCGCTGTGCGGTTGGAGCCTTCCGGTATATTATTAAAATAGCGCGGATTTTTATTGTGATCGAGGATGATCTCTTCATATAGCTCAGATAGTTCGTTCATTTGATTAATTTGGTTTGAAAATTCTTAATACATTTTGAAGTCCGCTTAGCAGACGATCAATATCTGTAAACGTATTGTATAGACCGAAAGAAACCCGGGTCGTTGCATTTATTCCCAACCTCTCCATCAGGGGCATGGCGCAATGGTGTCCGGCCCGTACTGCAATCCCGGATTGATCCAGAATCGTGCCGATATCGTGAGGGTGAATATCATCCAGTACAAAGGAGATGATGCCAGCCTTATGTTCCGCCGTACCGATGATTTGTAATTCCGGAATCTGCTGCAGTGCGTTCGTGGCGTATTCCAGCAATTGGTTTTCATGGGCGGAGATCTGGTTCATCTCAAATTTTGACAGGTAATCAATGGCGGCACCCAGTCCTATAGCCCCACCGATGTTCGGTGTGCCTGCTTCAAATTTGTGGGGGATCTGGTTATAGACCGTTTTGGATTTAAAGGAGACCCGTGTGATCATGTCCCCGCCACCTTGATAGGGAGGCATGGTTTCGAGTATTTTTTTCTTAGCATACAGAACACCGATCCCGGTGGGAGCGTACATTTTATGCCCTGAAAAGACATAAAAGTCACAATCGAGAGCTTGTACGTCAACCCCAAGGTGCGCCGTGGCCTGAGCACCATCTATTAAGACAGGGACTCCCACCTGGTTCGCCTTTTGTATAATTCTTTTGATTGGATTAATGGTACCAATGGCGTTCGATACATGTGAAACAGCCAATAGTTTTGTGCGCTCATTCAACATTGCATCCAACTGTTCGATCTGCAGTTCGCCGCTATCTGACATTGGAATAACGCGCAGTATCGCCTCATTCTGCTCACACAGGATCTGCCAGGGAACAATATTGGAATGGTGCTCCAGTTCGCTGACAATAATTTCATCCCCTTTTTTCACAGCTAATTTGCCGAACGTCTGCGCGACCAGATTGATCGCTTCAGTTGCCCCTTTCACAAAGACAATCTCTTTGGCATCACGGGCATTGATAAACTGGCGGACTTTTTCCCTGGCAGATTCATAAGCCAGGGTTGACTGTTCGCTCAAACTGTGAACACCTCTGTGAATATTGGCATTTTTACTCGTATAGTAGCTGTAAAGTGCTTTGATTACAGATTGTGGCTTTTGAGTCGTCGCCGCATTATCCAGATAAACCAGCGGTTGATTGTGAACCGGTTTGTAAAGGATGGGAAAGTCCCTCTTAACATACATCAAATCGACTGTGGTTGAGTGGATCATTGCTTCATCCGGGTGATGGTAGTGTTTGTCTTTAAAGTTGACATAGGCCATTAGTTGATCTCCTTGCGCTCGTCGGTCGCGGAAAGTTTGACGTTTAACGTATTTCTTAACTGGTCGCGGAGTTGCTCGAATCTGACTTTCTGTATCATCTCCTCCACAAAAGAGTATATGAGCAGATCTCGAGCCTTCGTTTCGTCCAGCCCTCTCGACCTGAGATAAAAGACCGCTTTTTCATCCAGCTGGCCAACCGTGGCGCCGTGACTACAGCTGACATCGTCCGCATAAATCTCTAACTGCGGTTTGGTGTCCATCTCTGCATTTTTTGATAACAGCAGATTGGTATTTTTTTGAAAAGCCTTTGTCTGCTGGGCATCCGGATGCACATAGACCTTCCCGTTAAACACACCCCGCCCATTTGAATCCAGCACCCCTTTATACAGTTCACGGCTGGTGCAGGAAGGTTTCTTATGATCGACACGGGTATGGTTATCGATATGCTGATCGCCGTTAGCCATAAACAAACCATCCAGCGAGCATTCGGCCTCCTCAGCATTAAGTTCGATGTCCAGATTGTTGCGGGTCAAACCCCCACCAAAAGTGAAAACCTGTGATGCAAAATGACTCTGTTTGTTCTGCTGTACCCGGATCGTGTTGATATGGGACGTACTGAAATTCTCTTCCTGAATTACCAGGTGTTCCAGTTGTGCATGTTGATCCAGAAATATTTCTGTGACTACGTTTGTCAGGTAATCGCTGTTTTGATTCAGACTGATGAATCGTTGAACCACAGAGGCTTTTGCGCCCTCTGCCAGGATGACTAAATTCCGTGGTTGAGATACGACCGGCTCCTTTTGAGAAGTCGATACAAATACCAACTGAATCGGTTGTGTCATCTTAGCGTTTTTTGAAAGATAGATAAAAGACCCGTCATTCATAAAAGCGGTGTTCAAATCTGTAAATACATTGCTCCCTGTTTCGGAAAACCGAGTCAGATGTTTTTTCACAGATTCCGGATTGACCGTTAAAACATGTTGCAGGCTTTCAATAGAAATGCCATCGGGAGGCTTTAGAGAATCTGAAAAAAGAGGCGTATAACGGCCATCCAGGAAAATCATGGGATAGCTGTCCGTAAAATCCAGCCCCAATGCATTCAGCTCTTTCCAGAGAAGGGTTGGTGCAGTTCCCTGTACCGGTTGAAAGAAAGTGTCTGCAATACTCGAAATATCAGTGTACTTCCACTCCTCATGCCTGCGATGGGGAAATCCATTTCTGTCAATCGACCGAATGGCCTGCTTGCGAATGATATCCAGCCATGGGAGCGCCGGACCTGGCAGGTTCGCTTTCACATTCGCGAATTCAGAGACGTATTGTTCTACAGGTGTTGTCATCATTAGATATCAGACCTTTTATGCGCTTTGGGAAAGGTCATTCAGACCGTACCCTTTTTCTTCAATTTCCAGAGCCAACGCTTTATCCCCGGAGCGAATGATTTTGCCTTTAGCCAGGATGTGAACATAATCCGGCACGACATAATTTAATATTCGTTGATAATGGGTCACCAGAATAATCGATCGATCAGGAGAACGCAGACTATTAATCCCTTCGGACACGATCTGTAAGGCGTCCACATCGAGCCCTGAATCGGTTTCGTCTAAAATTGCCAGTTTGGGCTCTAAAATGGCCATCTGCAGAATTTCATTTCGCTTTTTCTCACCACCAGAAAAGCCTTCATTGACTGAGCGGTGCAACAAACCCTCATCCATCTTTACGGTTTTTATTTTTTGCCGGATCAATTTTAGAAAATCAGCCGCATCCAACTCTTCCAGCCCCTGGTGACTTCTTTTTGCGTTTAGGGCCGCTTTCAAAAAAACCATATTGTTGACACCCGGGATTTCAATGGGATTTTGAAAAGCGAGGAAGACACCCTCTCTCGATCTCAGTTCAGTCGACATCTCCAAAAGGTCTTGTCCACCGAATTGAATCTTGCCATGAGTCACTTGATAGGTCTCTCGTCCTGCCAGCACATTTGCCAGTGTGCTTTTTCCGGAGCCATTTGGCCCCATGATGGCGTGCACCTCTCCGGGTTTGATGGTCAAATTCAGACCGTCAAGAATCTTCTTATCCTCTACATTCACATGCAGATTTTGAATTTCTAACATAGGTTTCCTGTTGTTATTTACATGCCGCCGTTCAGAGTTCACGATGGGTCTGAGCTTGAAAGGTGTTTTTTTTATTTTCATCCCACACTTCCCTCAAGGCTGATGGATAATAATTTTCTAGCCTCGACTGCGAATTCCATGGGTAGTTTTTTGAAGATCTCTTTGCAGAATCCATTTACAATTAACGAAACAGCATCTTCAGCTGAGATGCCCCGTTGCTGACACAAAAAAAGCTGATCTTCACCAATTTTCGATGTGGTTGCTTCATGTTCAACCTGGGCCGTGGGATTCTTAACCTCGATATAAGGAAAGGTGTGCGCACCTGATTTGTTTCCCATCAATAAAGAATCGCATTGACTGAAATTTCGTGAATTGTCTGCATTTTTAGCTATTTTTACCAGGCCCCGATAGGCGTTTTGTCCATGCCCTGCAGAGATCCCTTTTGATATGATTGTGCTGTGGGTATTTTTACCAATATGGGTCATTTTGGTGCCAGTATCAGCCTGCTGGTAATTGTTCGTTAGAGCGACTGAATAAAACTCACCGCTGGAATTATCACCTTTTAGAATGACACTCGGGTATTTCCAGGTAACGGCAGAACCGGTCTCCACCTGAGTCCATGATATTTTAGCATTGTCTCCCTTACAGATTCCACGTTTGGTGACAAAGTTGTAGATCCCGCCTTTTCCGTTTTCATCTCCCGGATACCAGTTCTGGATGGTAGAGTATCTAATCTCAGCACCTTCCATGGCCACCAGTTCAACCACCGCAGCGTGCAACTGATTCTCATCTCTCTGAGGGGCTGTACAGCCTTCAAGATAGCTGACATAACTGCCCTCTTCGGCAATGATCAACGTTCGTTCAAATTGCCCTGTGTTGGTCGCGTTGATGCGGAAATAGCTCGAAAGCTCCATCGGACACCGCACCCCTTTGGGTATATACACAAACGCACCATCACTGAAAACAGCCGAGTTGAGCGTGGCAAAAAAGTTGTCGGTTTGTGGCACTACTGTTCCCAGATATTTCTGGACCAGATCAGGGTGATTTTGTACAGCCTCTGAAAAAGAACAGAATATGACCCCTACCTTTTCCAACTCTGCTTTAAACGTAGTGGCGACAGATACACTGTCAAAAACAGCATCAACCGCAATACCGGATAACGCTTTTTGTTCTTCTATGGGAATGCCGAGCTTTTCGTAGGTTTCCAAAAGTTTGGGATCGACTTCATCCAGGCTTTTAGGGCCATCTTCCAGGGATTTTGGCGCCGCATAGTATGAAATTTCCTGATAGTTGATCGGAGGGTGATGGATCGTCGACCATTCAGGTTCGCGCAAGGTCAGCCATCTTTCAAAGGCCTTTAACCGCCATTCCAATAGAAATTCCGGCTCCTTTTTAATAGCTGAAATTTGACGTATGGTCTGCTCGGTCAAACCTGGCGGCAGAAAGGACTCATCTACGTCAGTTACAAAACCGTGTTGATATTCCTGTTTTAAAACCGAGTCGAGGTCTGTTTCAATCGTTTCCATGTTTATTATTTTAAAACCAATTTTTAATAATGACGCTTCCGGCATAAATGCTTAGGGATCGTTCATAAATAACTTCACATAATCTGTTTACATAGGGATCGTTATAAAATAACTTCACTTAATCTGTTTGCAAAAGTCCCAAAAGCTGGACATTTTGTAAACAGAATGTGACAGCAACGTGTTTCCTTTTCAGCGACGCGTTTCTTTAACACTAATGAGAAACGCTCGATTAATGGGAAACACTTGACTAATTTATGAGCCGACACTTACCTCTTATACCTGAAAGTTCCGTGCCATTGTGCATTTTGCGCGGACTCAACGTTTTCAGGTGTTTGCCGACATTGGTTTTTGTACAGGCCCGAAATAAATGCTGCCTTAAATTAAAAATGAACCTATTTTTAACCTGGAGTACACTGAGACGGCGTTTTGCAGAGAGGTAGAAAAGACTGACAGGGAAGGATTTCCTGCCCGGGTGGATTTGGAGGTGGTTCTCGTCTCAGAGTATCGGAAATTCGTTGGGTCAAGCTTGGAAAGACGACTGGCGCCCCATCAAAATCGCTTCAATGGCCTGCTTAAAATTCGGATAATTAAATTGAAATCCAAGCTTTTGAAAATTGTCTGGCAACGCTCTTTGACTATTGAGCAGAGTCGCGCCGTACTCACCCAGCACGATTTTTAAAGCAAATCCGGGAACTTTCATGAAAGAGGGCCGTTTGAGAACGGAACCCATTAATTGGGCCATATCAACGTTGCGGATCGGGATGGGTGCGCACAGGTTAAATATGCCTTGTGCTTTTTTATTTTCAATGGCATACATGAAAGCAGCGTTTAGATCGTCAATATGAATCCAGGAAAACCATTGGTTTCCGCTTCCCATTGGTCCACCCATTAAAAAGCGGTAGGGCAGCAACATTATTCCCAGAGCCCCGCCATTGTCACCAAATACGACGCCGAAACGCATTATGATGGTTCGTACACCTTTATCTTCGGCTTTCAAAGCTTCTGCTTCCCAGTCACGACACACCTCTGCCAGAAAATCGCTCCCATTTGGTTCCGCTTCTGTCAGAATATCATCACCCCGTTCTCCATAAAATCCAACAGCAGACGTGCTGAGGAAAGTAACAGCTCTATCCTTGGACATGGCATCTACAATGTTTCTGGTAGTTAAAATACGGCTATCATAAATTGATTTTTTATATTTCTTAGTCCAAAGGTGAAAAATGGATTGGCCGGTTAGATTGATAATGACATCGGCAGATAGAACTTCCTCCTGCCAGGGTCCTGGTTGAGTGGTATCTGCTGAAATGCAGTTAATCCGAGCAGTGTCTGCCAGATTCGCTACAGCGGATCTACCCACGATGGTAACGTCATAACCTGCATCAATCAGCTCATTTGTCAGGTTTTTCCCTACAAATCCGCCGCCGCCTGCGATAAATGCTTTCATTGGAAATGTCCTTTGCTATAATAGACTATTGTTAGAAAAACGAGTGTTTAGGCCTCGCTGTCCGGGAATCTGAGTTTTATGTCAGTAAATTCTCTTTCGATAGATATAAAAGCCTCTACGACAGCTGGATCGAAGTGAATGCCTTTTCCTTCCAGGATGATCTCTTTTGCTTTGTCGTGGGAAAATGCAGGTTTGTATACCCTTTTGCTGACAAGGGCATCATAAACGTCTGCCAGAGCCATCAAGCGGGCTGGAATTGGGATCTGTTCTCCTGACAGATTGTTTGGATACCCCGTGCCATCCCATTTTTCATGATGGGCAATGGCTATATCACTGGCAATGTTTAAATAAGAATCAAATCCGAGTCTCTCAATGGCAGCATTGAGTGCATCCGCACCGAACTGTGGGTGCTGCTGCATAATACTGAACTCTTCTTTGGAAAGTGCACCAGGTTTTAAGAGAATTGAATCGGGGATCCCGACTTTGCCAATATCATGCAGAGGAGCTGATTTAAAAATATATTCAATCGTCCGATCATCCAGAAAGTGTTTGAAACGGGGGTGGGATTTTAAAGCTACCGCCATTGCCCTGGTGTAGGATCGAGTTCGCTGAATATGTTCACCTGTTTCAGGATCTCTGATTTCTGATAGTCCACCCAGACATAAAATGGTTGCATCCTCAGTTGCCCTTAACTCTTCTGTTCTTTTTTCTACCAGTGATTCGAGATTGCTGTTGATATCCTGCAGCTCTTTTTCAATGGTTCTCAGGTAGGTGATATCCGAGCCGGCGAAGAGCGCTGTTTCATCTTCCTCAAAAGGCGAAATTAAATAGCGAAAGACCTTGTTTCCCTCCTTGTACTCCACATCAATGGATTTTTTTTCACGAAGACTTTTATTGGCCAATTCAGCATAATTTTCTGGAAGCAGTTTATCCAGGCTGTGTCCAAGCAGCAGCTCTTCTTCCATTAATTGTTGCACAGCCGGGTTTATATAGATAATGCTACCTGTGGCAGAAATTTTATAAACAGGATTTGAATTTATTTCTGGAAACCGGGCCAGAACCTTTTCTTTCCTTATATACTCATTCACCAGCAGCTCATGGTGTTCCGAATGGTATTGGACTGCTCCCAGTACATACATCGTCATCAATGCCCCAAGCGGCGGAATTAAAATGGGGGGCAGCCAGAAAAAAGTCCACACTTGAAACTGAAACATTGCGAGAATAACTGGTAACGAAATCAAACCAAAAGCGCCGATGGCGGCCACCGGGGCCAGCGAGTAGTATGCTCTGTGATCCGAAAACCGACTGAAGGCATTGGCATATGCTTTTGCCAGACGTCCGGTGATCAGTTCGCAATAGGTATATTCTATCCGTAAGACGCCACGCTCTTTTATAAAAGAGGTATTTGCACAGAACCGATGAAAGCCCTCTTTCTGCAAAATTCCAGATGCTATCTGCCTCCTGTTCCAGGTATGATTATCGACCTGTTTTGAGTCCGCTGTGCCTATGAACGGCAGGGCGTATATATATAAGATCAATGTATCGATCAGTTGATTACTCTCCAGAAAAGTATCCAATTCCAGGCAGGTGATTTTGTTTTTCAGTAGAAAAGCCGTGAACAGTCTCAAACCTGGAAAAGTAAATGACAGTTCTCCAGATACGGCTACGACAGTGTTTTTTTCTTCATCTCTCTCATCGATTTGCAAGCGTAGCGATTTTCTTCTTTTTTCTTTTAACTCCGGAAAAACCTGTTTTTCCAGATGATCGGCCAAGGGCTTAAAATTTGAAATCAGCCGCCTGTTTTTTACCTTTATAAAAGAAAAAACAAGTGTCCCCCAAATCAAATTGAGAAAAAACTTTATTCGACCTGTCGCAGAAGTTGGTATTTCATCATAAAACTCGCCAGTCGACATTATTCCATCGACCATGTTCCGTCGTATATCAAGCATGTCGTTGCTTTTCATATTCTTAAGGTCCTTCATTTGATTATAGTTTTGACTCAGGGTTGGTTCTCTCCCTTTACAATCCTGGAAGATGGGATATGTTCCTCACCAATCGGTTTCGCATAGTCAGAAACTCTTTTATTACCGTTCTTTCGATATTGGCAACCTCAATCAGGATTTGACGATTATTTTTCAGAACAATGAATTCAGGAAAATGAACAGGCCTTTCATTAAGTATAAGATAGGATATTTTGGAAAGCAATCTTCATTTAAATCTTGAAGAATGCAATTGAGAAACAGCAATGTCCAGTTAGTATTTTGCAAAACATAAGCTGAATGAGAAATCCAGAAACCGCCAAATTCGCTCGGGCCTCGCTCAAACAAGGCTGATTCGCTACAGAAGCTTGAGAAAATCTACTAAATCCTTATAAGCTCGACCCAGGATTCATCATTCAGCTTTTTGCAAAAACCGGACATTGCTGCTTGAGAATAGGACATCGAACACTAAAACAAAAACGACAGTGTCATGCTGATCATAATACGTTCTGGTTTGATTGTCTCAAATAGAAATCGGTAATTTTTGTGAGACAATTGTGGTTCATTTCAATTATGCAAAACCGGGCAGACATTGTTGAATAAGCCAGATAGACGGAAGAGATTGCGCATGAAACATCTATTTGGTACACTTATGTCTCGTAAAAAACAAACGAACTAGTTCGTTAACCTTAAATTTATCCAGACTTGATAGCCGCTTGATGCAGCCAGGGAACAAAGTGTTTATGACTGAAAGACCATGAAAGCTTTCGATACTGCGGTGGAAGGGGCGAAAAGATTCATGAAAAGCAACCTATCCGCTAAGATAGTAAGAGCAATGGAAAAATAGATTTAAAAATGGCATGATTCTTCCAGACAGTATTCATAGCATCAATTGCTGTTAACATTTGTTTTATAATTAATAGATAATTCAAGCGACCAGGTTATTTGCAACTTAGAGGAATACATAGCATATGAAATGGGACAGTGTTTTTCCTGAAATAAATTCGATCAGAACTGAGGACGCTAAATCTTATCTCGAATCCGCTGCAACGGGATCTTATCAACTGGTTGATGTCAGGCAACCTAATGAATTTATGAGACAACACTTGCCTGGCGCGTTGCTGGTGCCTTTAAACGACCTTGTTGCTGAAAGAGTCGTTCTGGATAAAGAAAAACCGACCCTGGTTTATTGTAAAAGTGGAGAAAGAAGTCTGGCTGCTTCCCAATGGCTGATTGGTGAGGATTTCAAAGATGTGCGACATATCCTGGGTGGGATTGACGGCTGGTTAGGAAACAGGGCGTTCGGCCATTATGATCTGAATCTGGGATTGTTAAAACAGGACACTGAATTTTCCGATGCCATCAGTATGGCTTTTGCAATGGAAGAAGGGATGCGGTTGTTTTATTTAGAGCTGGCCAGAGAAACCAGTGATGAAACCTTTAAAAAACTGTACCGGAAATTGGCCAGCTTTGAGGTCGAACATAAATCCGATCTGTCTCGAAAATATCTGGCGGTAGAAGGAAAAGAACTGATTCAAAAGGAATTCGAAGACCGACAAATACAAATAATGGAGGGTGGTGGCTCGGCCGATATCACATTGATCAAGTCGCTGGCAGGTACTGAAGATGCGCTGGATATATTCGGATTGGCTCTGGCGTTTGAAATTCAAGCATACGATTTTTATGTCAGACTGTCTCGGCACACTGTTCGACCGGAAGTAAAATCCTTTTTTCTGGAGATGGCAGATGCCGAAAAAATCCATTTGGCCTTTATATCGAATGAGATGGATACATACTTAAAAAATCACAGCGAATAAACTAACAAACATCATGGAAATACAAAAATCCCTCGACAAACTATCTTTTTCTGATGGAATATCGAATAGTACGAGCAGATTTAATCTGGTCTGGGCAGAAAATATTGCTGGATTCTATATCTTTGACATCCAGGATCCCAATGGTAAAAACGTAGCAATTGGCGATGATGCTGATTATCTGCAGCTCTTTATGACCATGTCCGACAAGATTCTGAAACACCAGAACGGAAATTTTAGACCGCTGGTTATCGCCAGCGACGCAGGCGGAAAAAGACTCTTTGTCAGGCTTTTTACCGAATCCGAAAAGAAAGAATTCAAATATGCCTATGTCGCCTTGGGGCATGCTGCCAGTAAACTGCCGGAAACTGCCATAAATGGGAATTTAAGCTTCTTCAGTGAGGTTACCCTGGAAAGCGCATCAAAAGAGGGGTTCGAGAAAGAAGCCAGGAAAGTTGCACGGACATTGAAAGATGACATCAAGCAAACCTGGGAGAAAGTGGTTCAAGAAAAAGCAGACTTTTTAAAAACCGATTTGTATGTGTTTCAACTTCTTAAACTTTATTCATGGGGATTTCAGACGATTAACCAAAGCGGAGAATTGTCCTCCGAGTACAATTTTGTCCGTCCCCAACCTGGTAAGCCGAGAGGAGCCAGCCGCCGTTAATCATCATTACAGAATTTGATTCGGTTGTAATGGCCGTTGTAGCTGGAGTAAGGGATCGTACAAAAATAACTTTGCATAAGCTGTCCGCAAAAGTCCTCAAAAGACTGGACATTTTGCCGACAGAATGCCAAGTAATTTTTGAGCCGACCCTAAGGCAGCAAAATTACTCTGAAGACCATTCCCGATCAATGCCGAAATCTAATCAGGAGAGAAATTATGAACATTGAAGAGGCTATCAAGACGTCAATTGAGTATGAAGAAAAAGTAACTGACGTTTACAACAAATATGCAAACAAGTTCGAGTCGGAAATTGGAGCAAAGATTTTTAGACTGCTTGGTAAGGAAGAAGATGATCACGTGGCATATTTGAAGGCCAAACTGGCTGAATGGCAGAAGTCCGGCAAGGTCAGCATTGATGAAGTGAAAACAGTCGTGCCTGATGCGAAAGTCCTGAAAGAGAATGTTAAAAAATTAAAAAAAATCGCTAAACAGGAAAACATTGACAATGAAATTGCATATTTTCAAAAGGCATTAGAGATGGAGATCAAAACTTCCAATTTCTACAAAGGCCTGGTATCTCAATTGCCAAAAGAATTTCAACCGATGTTTGAACGGTTTGTCGAAATCGAAGAGGGTCATGAAGCGATTGTGAGTGCAGAAATCGATAATGCCAGAGGATTGGGATTCTGGTTCGATTTCCAGGAGTTCGATCTGGAATCAGCGTAATAGCTGACGTTAGGCCGTTTTCTCCGCCAGCTACTGGCACGGTCCTTAGCAACGAAGATGACAATACAAAACAAGGTGAATCAAAATGCTATCTCAAAATATGGAAGAAAAGCTGAACGAACATACCAATGCAGAATTCTATTCAGCTCATCTTTATCTGTCCATGTCAGCCTACTTTAAGTCTGTTGATCTATTGGGTTTTGCCAATTGGATGCAGGTCCAGTTCGAGGAGGAGATGTCTCACGCCATGCGGTTCTTCGAGTTTGTTGACAGAATGGATGGTCGTGTCAAACTGACTGCGATTCCGGCCCCTCCGGTGGAATGGGAGAATCCGATTGCTGTTTTTGAAGAAACATATAAACATGAACAGACGGTTTCAAAGAGTATCCACGATCTGGTCAGCCTGGCGATTCAGGAGAACGATCACCCGACAAACAATTTTTTACAATGGTTTGTGTCCGAGCAGGTTGAAGAGGAATCTACAGCGAAAACCATTCTGAAAAAACTCAGGTTTATAGAAGATTCCAAATCCGGTCTGCTGATGATCGATCAGGAACTCGCCGGTCGTGTTTTTGCTGCTTCAAGCGATGAGTCTGCTTCTGCCTGATAAGATTGTTCCCCCGAAAAAAGATCTATGGGTGTGCCCCCTTCTGCAGGGGGCTAGTGGTGACGTTTATCTAACATGAGCCCCAAGGTATCCCGGTCCAATAGAATCCTTCCAGACAATTCTCAGGTCCCAAAATGCTTCCTGAATGAACGCCAATCTGATTACAAAATTGACGATCTGACTCTTTACCTCGTACACTGGTCCGAGCTTGATCCCTAAATGTCCCCTCTTTCAATAAAACAGAGCCTCTTAAAAATTTTACTTCTGAAACAAAACTGTCAATGAGAAGAGAATGGAGAGACGTCATGACACCATATCGGACTGTTTCATGGATGATAGTTCCCATGAAGAAATTTTGTATTGGGCTGATATTTCTGTTGTCCACTATTTCCTCCGGTATTTCTGCCGATACCGGATCTAGTGTGGGTGTACCGCAGAATTCACCACTCAGTGAGGCCACTGAAGACTGTCTGGGGTGTCATGAGGACGAAACCCCCGGCATCGTTGCAGACTGGCTCGCCAGCCGGCATGCGAGGGTTTCCGTTGCCAGTGCTCTGAAAAAACCTGTGGTTAGCAGACGCGTATCGGCGGTTTCCGTCCCTGATTCGCTGTCAACGGTTGCCGTGGGTTGCTATGAGTGTCACGGGCTCAATCCCGCAAAGCATCAGGACAATTTTGAACACAACGATTACAAAATTAATGTGGTTGTCACCCCTCCTGATTGTAGTACCTGCCATCCGGTCGAGGTTGAACAGTTTGCTCACAGTAAAAAGGCTAATGCCATTGCTAACCTGGAAAAGAATCCCCTTTTCCATCAGCTGGTCAACACCTTGACCCAACAGAAAGATCTGGATAATGGATCTCTGAGGTTGAAAGGTGCTGCGCCGATGGCCAAAGCAAAATCCTGTTTTGCCTGTCATGGCACACACGTTAAAGTGAAAGGATTGAAAACCGTTCAGATCGAGTCTGATGAAGTAGAAGTCCCTGACTTAACAAACTGGCCCAATCAGGGAGTAGGACGCCATAATCCGGATGGCAGCTTTGGTGCCTGCACAGCCTGTCATCCCCGTCACAGTTTCTCCCTGGAAATAGCTCGAAAACCATACACCTGCGCTCAATGTCATCTTGCACCGGACGTTCCGGCCTGGGAGGTGTTCAAAGAGAGTAAACACGGAAATATTTTTCTGAGTCAATCCAGCAAATGGAATTGGGATCGTGTTCCCTGGCGGCCGGGTGAGGATTTTAAAGCGCCGACCTGCTCAACTTGCCACAATGCGCTACTGGCAAATAAAGAGGATGAAATAATTGTGGAGAGAAACCATGATTTTGGGTCGCGGCTCTGGGTCCGAATATTCGGCCTTCCCTACTCTCATCCTCAACCCAAAGATGGTCGAACATTCCGGATCAGGAACGCAGATGGACTTCCGCTCCCGGTTACGTTCGCAGGGAAACCGGCGGCACCTTATCTGATCTCTGCATCAGAACAGAATAAACGACAGCAGCAAATGAAAAGGGTCTGCGGATCCTGTCACAGTACTGACTGGAGCAATCAATTTTTTATGCAGATGGACAAGACGAACCGGGAAGCAGATCAGATGGTCAGAACAGCCACTAAATTGATGCAGATCGCCTGGGGAAACAAACTGGCAGACCCTGCCAATCCGTTTGACGAGTCTCTGGAATTGAGCTGGGTTCGTCACTGGCTGTTTTACGCCTCTTCAGTTCGTTATGGGGCTGCTATGGGTGGTCCTGACTATGTGGGCTTTAAAAACGGCTGGTGGAACCTGACCAAAAATCTGACCGATCTCGAAGAACAGGTACAGGCTAAAACGCGGCAGAAAAAAACAAAAAAATAGTCTTAACCAACAATAATTCGACTCTTTGCGATTGTTGAACATCTATAGTAACTATTCAACTCATACGCCCCGCCGAGGGGATCACGATTCAAAACACGTATGAATCCATCCCTGGAGTCATGTGTTTTGAATCGTGATCCCCTCGGCTCAGGCATTGTGGTGAATAGTTACCATTTATATGCAACAATATGTACTGTTTCTGCCGATCTATTACAGACCATTGGCCTTTTGTGGGCGGGGGAAATCAATAGACAAAATAGTTGAATACAAGCTAGTTTTTTCAATGTACGATGTTAAATCTAGAGTCGTTTTTATCAATCTACACGAATTCGCGAAAATAACTTGGGGATCGTTCAAAAATAACTTCACATAATCTGTCCGCAAGGGGATCGTTAAAAAATAACTTCACTTAATCTGTTTGAAAAAGTCCCAAAAGCCGGACATTTTGCAAACAGAACGTGACAGCGACGTGTTTCCTTTTCATTAATGGGAAACACTTGACTAATTTTTAGCCGACCCCGAAGTACCGTAAAGACTGGACATTTTGAAAACAGAATGTGAACTGATTTTTGTACGATCCCTATGAGTGCAAAGGAGAATTGACTATGAAAAGTTTGAAAGGAACTGAGACAGAAAAGAATCTTTTAGCCTCCTTTGCCGGAGAGTCGCAAGCGAGAAATCGCTATACTTATTATGCCTCCAAGGCGAAGAAAGAGGGATACGTGCAAATTTCCGCCATCTTTACCGAAACAGCTGATCATGAAAAGGCACATGCCAAGACGTTTTTCAAGTTTCTGCAAGGGGGCGATGTTGAGGTTACCGCCACTTTCCCGGCTGGAGTGATCGGGAGTACCGAAGAGAACCTGGCTGCAGCCGCAGCTGGCGAAAATCACGAGTGGACGGTTTTATATAAGGAAGCGGCTGAAGTTGCTGACCAGGAAGGATTTGACGAAGTGGCTGAAATCTTCCGGAGAATTTCAATGGTTGAAGAACAGCATGAACAACGGTATCGCAAGCTGCTGCAAAATATTAAAGACGGCAAGGTGTTTGAAAGAGATACTTCCCGCAAGTGGATGTGTCGCAACTGCGGATATGTGCATGAAGGAAAAACGGCTCTGAACATGTGCCCTGCCTGTCAACATCCCCTCGCTCATTTCGAGATTAAAAAGGAGAACTATTAACTAAGACAAAATGACCGCTCTCAGGGGCGTCACTGTCAGTTAAGAAAGGCGCTTTCTCTTGCGCCTTTTTTTCTTTTTGCTGCTGCGATCAATGTAAATACCAGACTGAGTATTATGGAACCTTTTGCGCTTCAGACAATTACGTTTGCTCTTGTTTTGGGAGTTGCTTCTTACATTCTGTCCCGTTGGCTGAGAGTCCCAGCGATTATTTTTTATCTGCTGGCAGGATTGATAGCCGGTCCTGTCGGGTTGAAGTTAGTTGATACAGATTCTTTGGGGCGTGGCTTGCTGATCCTGGTGGAGATAACGGTTGCCATAATTCTATTTGAAGGTGGACTGTCTTTGTCTTCTCGTAGCTTTAAAAGCGAATCATCTGCAATTCGTCGTATGCTCTTGGTGACATTACCATTAACCGGGATTGGAAGTGCGGCTCTTGCTCATTATTTGCTGGATATGCCCTGGCAGATCGCTGTTTTTTTTGGGGCATTGATTGTTGTCACCGGACCAACAGTGGTCGGGTCAATTCTAAAAAGCGTTTATCTAACCCGCCGCCTGGAAATTATTCTGAACTGGGAATCGATTTGGGGAGATGTGATCGGTGTGTTGTTAAGTGCAGTTGCCCTGGAATTGGTTGATCTGAACCTGCAGGATTCCTGGGGAAATGTCGGACTGACGCTGCTCTTGAGAATTGTCGGGGGAGTCTTGCTGGGGATTGTCGGCGGGTACAGTTTAACCTGGATTATCAACCGTGTTTGTCGTCTGCGGGATACGACCTTGCCAGGAATTGTCAGTATTGCCGGCGCCTTGGCCATATTTTATACCGCTAATTTTGTGATGCACTCGTCCGGGCCGTTGGCGGTTGCCATAGCCGGATTCATCCTTTCCAAGCTGAACGAAGAAACCCTACACGAAATCCGCCATTTTAAAGAGCAGATATCGAGCATTTTTATCAGCACGATGTTTGTTCTGCTTTCAGCCTACATCAACCCTATGCCACTGTTGGATCAATGGCCGATGCTGCTGCTGACGGCGCTGATTATGGGTGCGCTTGTGCGCCCGTTCTCAGTGGCTGTTGCTTTATGGAAGACCCCGGTGCTGCCATCGGAGCGAGTGTTCATCGGACTGATTGGCCCCCGAGGGATTATTGCTGCCTCAACAGCTGCATATGCTGCTTTGACCGTTTCCGGTTATGACGGAGATATGACGCTGGTTCTGAACCTCACCTATGCGGTCATTTTCTTCTCAGGCGTTTCCGCGACACTTCTGTGTCGACCCTTAGCCCGGTTTTTAAAGGTCCTTATCCCTGTTTCCCGCTCTGGATTGCTGATTGTGGGTGTCAATAGTTTCAGTTCTGCCCTTGCCGACTTTGCTGGAAATTACGTTCCCGTTTCGTTTCTTGAAACCAACAACACCTCCTGTATTTTGGCTGAACACCTGGGACACGATATTATCTGCACCGATCTCTTAGACAGCAATATTTACGAGGAGGCGATGGAAGACGGCTTTGGGCGCTTACTGGCTGTGACACGAAACGATGCGATGAACGAGTTGATTGCAAAAAAAGCGGCAATGCATCTGGAATCAAACAAAGTTTACTGGGTTGCTGCCAAGTCTGACGAGGAGTCGATCAATCTGGTGACATCATTTCGCAGCAATCTTGCTTTTTCCAATGATTTTTCACTGATAGAAGCAGTCAATCAACTGGATCACAATGAAGCGGTGCTGAAAGTGTTGAAACCTGAAGAGATCCAAAAAGAGGGTGTAATTCCGCTGTTGGAAATTCTGAAGAAAGGACAGGGCCTCAGCGTGGTTCTCTCAGGTCAGACAGTGCGGAATGACGCGCTTTGCTATGTCCCTTCCCTTCAATGTGCCACTCCGGGCACAAGCAGCTAAGATAAACCTGCCGGGAATTTACCTTTTCTGACCTGTTCCGGATTTTGGAAAAGGGTTCAAATTGTCTCACTTTTTTACAAATGGCAGGTTTATCTGCAGATGTCGGATACCGGGCAGACCCTCTCATCTAAACGTGTAATATAGCATTAACGGAATCATCGACTTTGGCATGATTATTTCAGTAAACGTTCATATATATAATGAATGCGACTGCTAATTTAATTGCAAAAGCAGCCGTACTTCTTTTCTAATCAAATGCGAACATTACTGAGAGTGATGATTCAGCAATAGCTAAAAAGGGAACCATGAAAAAAAGAATCAACAGACGATCAATGAGAAAATCTGTAAAATTCAAGCCCAGCCATGATTTTCTTAGTCAGGCAGTCAGTGAATATCTGGCAGACGGCGGTACCATCACAAAACTGGAATTTGACGAAAGAAGTTTTAAAGATTTTATTGCCACTTCAGAATCACCGATGGCAGTTGATGAGTTTCTGAATGGAAATTAGTAAAATGGAAAAAGCAAAAATATACCACAATCCCAAGTGTGGCTGCAGTAGAAAAGCGCTTGGTTTAGTCGAACAAACTGGTCTTCAATTTGAGATTGTTGAATACCTGAAAACCCCGCCCTCTAAGAATGAACTGGGCGAAATTGTGAAACGTCTAGGAATCCATCCTACCGAAATCATACGGGAAAAGGAAGATCTGTTTAAAGAGTTGGGGCTTTCAAAAAGCGACCAACGGGAAACGGATGAATGGTTGACCATACTGGCGGATAATCCCATTCTGCTGCAACGACCCATCGTATCGTATAAAAATAGATCCATTGTGGGTCGGCCACCTGAAAGTGTGTTGGAGATATTGAACTAACAGATCGAATTGTCGATGATTTCTGAATACCTAAATTTGTTCTCTTTGGCAATTTGTATCAATCTGTTTGACAACATTGCTGCCGCAATTGTAAAAAGCGAGTAACGCTTTTTTTCTGAATTTTCGCCCTCGAATCTGTGACCCGTCTCCACAAAATGTGAAAGTTGGGATCAAGCAGATATGGATTGGCTCCTATCAATTTTCGGTGGGGGTGGAATGATTCCGAATTTTACTATAAACAGTGGGTTTTAAGGCTGCTTTAGACACTTAATACTGGTGATAAAATTGAAAAATGATATTGTGGTAATCATCGGGGGTGAGGCCGGGCAAGGGATTCAGACAGTTGGGGATCTGCTGGCAACCGTTTGTTGGAAGATGGGGTTATATATCACTGTTGTCAATGATTTTGAATCGCGGATCAGGGGGGGGCACAGTTTTGTCCAGCTTCGTATCAGCGATCAGCCCAATTCGGCTCCCAGCGATAAGGTTCACATACTGGCAGCCCTTAACTCAAAAACGGTAGAGTTGCACAAAGGCGACCTGTCTGAAGGCGGCTTGGTGCTGGTGGACGGTGAAGAAAGCACTGCAGCGGGTGTCACTGCTATTCCCTTTTCTAAAATAGCCAGGGAAGTCGGTGGTAAAATTATGACTAATACCGTAGTCGCAGGGGCTATCATGGGATTATTAGGCACTCCTTTTGACATATTTGAAGAGTTACTGGTCAAAAAATTTGGAAAGAAAAGTCCTGAAATTCTGGATAATAATATCACGGCTGCCAAGAGAGGTTTTGAATCGATTGGAGAAAATTCTTTCAAAAATGGGTTTACCTGGGAGAAAAAGATCCCGCTGGGTCTCTTACTTACTGGTAACAAAGCAGTCGCATTGGGTGCTGTTGCTGGAGATTGTCGATTTTCGGCTTTTTACCCGATGTCTCCCGGGACAGGAATTATGAATGCACTGGTCGCTCTGACCGATGACTTCCCTCTTGTTGTGGAACAGGTTGAAGATGAAATTGCAGCTGTAAACATGATTCTTGGGGCAGCCTACAGCGGGGTCAGGTCTATGACCGCCACCTCAGGCGGCGGATTCAGTTTAATGGTGGAAGGGTTGGGCCTGGCTGGAATTACTGAGACACCAATACTAATCGTCAATGCCCAGAGGCCTGGACCAGCAACCGGTCTGCCAACCAGAACCGGCCAGCCGGATCTGCAATTTACAATCCACGCATCACAGGACGAATTCCCCAGATTTGTTTTTGCTCCCGGGACACCAGCGGAAGCTTTCGATCTAACGGTCAAATCTCTTCATCTGGCTGATAAATACCAGGTTCCGGTTGTGTTGTTGACGGACCAGTATCTGACGGATTCTTTATTTACACTTGATCGGCCGCTAAAAGTTCCTGATTCTATTGACCGATTTATTATCACAGATGAGGACCTGGATAATCCCGAATCTTACGAGAGGTACGCATTTACTGAATCCGGTGTATCTCCCAGAGTGCTGCCTTGTAACGGGAATGCGCTTTGTGTGGCATCTGGTAACGAACATACGCCGGATGGTCATCTTAATGAAGATGCTGATAATCGCAAACGGATGATGGATAAGAGAAATGCCAAACTACCTGCTATGCAGAAGGAAATGTCCGCGCCATCCGGCTATTTCGAAGATAGTGATATTTTACTGGTTGGGTGGGGTTCGACTCAGGGAGCTATCAGGGAAGCGGTAGATCTGTTGCGAGAAAGGGGGCAGGAGGTCGGTTGTCTGAACTTCACCGATATGTGGCCGTTTCCGGTGGAACATAGCCAACGGTTGCTGGGTAGGACAAAACGGTTTATTATGGTGGAACAGAACAGTTCATCGCAACTCGGATTGCTGATTCGTGAACAGACAGGGTTAAGCTTTGACGGAACGGTGCTGAAATATGACGGAAGGCCGTTTTTTCCGATTGAAATTGTGGAAGAGACACTGGCGATCATTGGGTAAATCTATTTTTGGTGTTATGATATGACAACAACACAGGATTTTGACAACGATTTTGAAAACAAATGGTGTCCGGGCTGTGGGAATTTCGGGATTCTGGATTCGATGAAGAAATCATTCTCAAATCTCGGTCTGGCTCCAAAAGATGTCCTGTTGATTTCGGGGATTGGCCAAGCCGCAAAAACGCCTCACTTTTTGAAATGTAATATGTTTCACACCCTTCATGGCAGAGCGTTAGCGGTAGCAACGGGGGCTAAAATTGCCAATCATGACTTGACGATTGTGGTCAATTCTGGGGATGGTGACTGTTACGGTGAGGGGGGCAATCATTTTATGAATGCCATCCGGCGAAATATCGATATTACTTTGCTGGTGCATAACAATCAGGTCTATGGCTTGACACAGGGTCAGGCGTCACCAACGTCGAAGATGGGATTTGTGACAAAAGTGCAGAAACACGGCGTGATTGCTGAACCTTTTAACCCACTGACAATTGCCCTGAATCTGGGAGCTGGATTTGTTGCACGCGGATTTTCCAACAACCGGGAACACACCCGGCAATTGATTGAAGACGGAATCAAGCATAAAGGATTTTCCTTGATAGACATCGTTCAGCCCTGTCCCACCTATAATAAGATTAGTACTCATGGCTGGTACAAGCAGAGAGTTGAGGATCTGTATGAAAACAACTATGTGCCAGACGATCTGGAGAATGCTTTGGCAATGGCACAGGAATGGGATGAAAAAATACCCATTGGGGTTTATTATCAGAAAGAAGGTCCGACCTTTACAGACAGGATTAAAAAACTGACTGAGGGCACGCTCATTGATAAAAAATACGATGCAGCTAAATTGGACGGTTATCTGTCTGTTTCCTGATATCGCTGGAAACAGTGTAATTAATGCAGCATTTTGAATGGCTCTTTCACCTTTTGGGGTTAGCCGGAGGAGCCCTGATTTTATGGTAGTCTAACTGGGGAGTTAATATGGATTCAAAAATCAAATCGATAGAGATCGCTTTAAAAAATGAAATGCGGGAAAGGGATTTTTATTTAAAGCAGAGTGAAAAATCGGCAGATCCACTGGGTAAAAAAATGTTTGCCACCCTTGCCGAGGAAGAAGAGGAACATTATAAATATCTGGTTGAACTGCACAATGAGCTAAAAAGTGCCGGGAAATGGCCGGAAGAAATCTCCGTTGTGATTAACGAAACAAATGTTGGAAAAGTGTTGGATGAGCTGGTCGATAGGGTGAACCCCAGCAACATCGCAACAGCGGATGATAAAGAGGCGATTAAAGTAGCTATCAATTTTGAGAAGGAGGCCTATGAGTTCTATAAGGGCCTTGTCAATCAAGCGGGTAATCCTGACGAAAAAACACTTTTTGAGCTGCTGGCTGCTTTGGAAATGGAGCATGTGGTCTCTCTGGAAGAGACCTTGTTATATTTCGACGATCCGGGCGAATGGTTTGCCCAGTACGAAAAGCCTACTCTCGACGGTTAATTCAGAGACTGATTTCCCGATTCGGAAAACAAGGTCTCGGCTGTCTGTTTTCCGAAAATCTTTATCTTCAACAGGTAGTACTATGATAAGGTATGTCTGCCCGGACTGTCACTATACGTATGATGATGAAGCTGGGATTCCCCCTCAGGGGATTGCTGCGGGGACCCCTTTCAAGGACCTTCCTGATGACTGGTGCTGTCCCGAATGCGGGGTTCCGAAAGAGGAGTTTCGAGGCTTTGAAATGTAGTTTTCGGATATCCACACCGTTTGTCAGGTGACACCTGCCAGAGAAATTCCCGTCACTTCTAATAACTTCATGCCACCATTGGAAACAGGTAAACTCAGTCAGAAACTATTGCACTGGTTTGCTGAAGAACAGCGTGATCTTCCCTGGCGGAAGACATCAAATCCTTACTTTATTTGGGTTTCTGAGGTAATGCTTCAGCAGACTCAGGTTCAGACAGTGATCCCCTACTATCTCCGCTTTATCGATCGTTTTCCCACAGTTGACTCGCTTGCTGTAGCTGATTTAAATGATGTTCTCAAAATATGGGAAGGATTGGGATATTATGCAAGAGCCCGAAATCTCCAAAAGGCTGCAAAAATCGTGTCTACAGAACTTAACTCTCAAGTACCTGAAGATTATAGCGGGTTTCGCACATTGCCCGGAGTTGGAGACTATATAGCAGCAGCAGTGCAGAGCATTGCATTCGGCAGGCCGATTGCGACTGTAGATGGAAACGTCAAGCGTGTTTTATCCCGCCTCTTCAGGATTAACCAACCTGTTAACCTGACAACCGCCAAAAATCATTTTGTCGAAGTTGCTGCTGAAATTCTGGATGTGAAAAAGCCGGGGGATTTTAACCAGGCAATGATGGAGTTGGGGGCCCTGATCTGTAAACCGTCAATCCCGGTTTGTGACCAGTGTCCGGTGTCTACGTTCTGCCAGGCTTTTGAATATAAAAAAACCGCTGATTTTCCTAAGCGCAACAAACGTAAGCAGGTTCCAACCTATCAGATTGCGGTGGGCGTGGTCTTGAAAAATGATCGTATGCTGATTACGTTGAGAAAACCAGAGGGGTTACTGGGGGGGCTCTGGGA
This sequence comes from Deltaproteobacteria bacterium, assembly GCA_018645005.1. Taxonomy (GTDB): domain Bacteria; phylum SAR324; class SAR324; order XYD2-FULL-50-16; family XYD2-FULL-50-16; genus JAHJRI01. The sequence goes on from JABGPJ010000080.1 coordinate 25,443, forward strand.
ATTTCCCGGTGGCAAAACAGAAGAGGGTGAGTCAAGCGAACAGGCCTGTCTGCGAGAAATCAAAGAAGAAACCAATCTCGATATCCGGGTTGAGCGATCACTGGCCATGATCAAGCATGCCTATACCCATTTTAAAATTGTCATGGAAGTGTTTATCTGCCAGCATGTCTCCGGTCGGGTTCGGCTGAATGGCCCTGTTGATCATCGCTGGATAAGCTTTGAACAGATAAAAAAATATCCCTTTCCCAAGGCCAATCACAAGGTCTTTTCCCTGCTGGGGAGCCATTTGGCGTCTGAACGAAAAATTCCTGTTTCTGAGTAAACCACCAAAAAGGCATTCATTACATCTTCATTCTACGTAACCCATCACTGGCGGCCACTTTATACGCTGCTGATAAAGTGGGGAAATTGAAGACATTTTCCAGAAAATACTCGATCGTTCCCCCCAGGTTCATCACTGCTTGTCCGATGTGAATCAATTCGGTTGCCGATTTCCCGCAAATATGAACACCTAAGACACAATGGGTGTCACGGTGAAATAGGAGCTTTAACAAACCCCTTCTATCTCCGATAATTAATCCTCTAGCGAGGTCTTTAAATAAGCAGATCCCTTTTTCATAAGGGGTGCGGTTCTCGATCAGCTCCTGCTCTGTTGCGCCGATCAGCCCGATTTCGGGAATGGTGTAAATTCCATAAGGGATATCTCCGGTAACGCGTTTGACATCAGTTTTCAGAACTGCGTGTCTGGCTGCTAAGCGGCCCTCTTCATTACTGACAGAAACCAGGGACGGAAAACCAATGACGTCTCCAATCGCGTAAATATTGGGGTTTTCAGTTTGGTAATTATGGTTAACGTTCAGCTGGTTTCGTGAATTCAGTTCCAGACCGCAGTTTTTCAGATTCAGCTGTTCCGCAGTTCCCTGCCGACCGTTGGCGTACAGCAGGGTGGATGTTTCGACCCGTGTTCCGGATTTCAGTACTGTTTGTACCGTGCTTCTATTGGATTTAATAGTCTCGTAAGTTTCTCCGAGTAGAAGGTTAATTCCACATTGTTTCAAGATATCAGCCAGTATGATGGAAATCTCCCGATCCAGAAAACTGAGCAGGGTTCCCCGGGTGTCAATCAGGTGGACCTTTACCCCCAGCAGAGCAAAAATGGATGCATATTCACAACCGATCACCCCGCCACCATAGACAGCCATTGAATCGGGAATTTTGTCCAGGGATAGAATAGAATCAGAGTCGAGAATACAATTTCCATCAAACTCGATATCAGGTGGATGATAGGGGACTGTTCCAACAGCAATGATCGTTTTTTTGGCTCTGACAACCTGATCCTTTTTGTCAGACTGTTTGACTAGTAGTTCACCAGGCGACAGGAAACTGGCTGCTCCAAAAATAAAGTCTACGTTTTTACGGTTATATGTATCGAGTATATCCTCGACTCGTTGTGATACGACAACATCCTTACGATGCATCAGTTCCTTAACGGATATCGGGCGCTTAAGGCTCAAATTAATTCCACTGATGTCTTGTTGTGCCAATGTCATCATGTACTTAACAGTTTCCCTCAGGGATTTACTCGGGATGGTTCCGGTGATCACTGAAGCACCGCCGGGCTGGGTGCTTTTTTCGATGATAATAACTTTCGCGCCCGCAGACGCGGCCTCCAAGGCCGCTTTTTCTCCAGCCGGACCGGCACCGATTACTGCAATATCGTAGATTTGTTCTTCCATTTTTTTTGCTCAGATAATGTTAACAGGAAATCTTTCTAGCTTTTAATAGCCTGGGATACTACTGTCATCGGGGATAAGGGTTGGCTCAAAAATTACTTGGCATTTTGTCTGAAAAATGTCCAGTCTTTACGGTACTTCGGGGTCGGCTAAAAATTAGTCAAGTGTTTCCCATTAATGAAAAGGAAACACGTCGCTGTCACGTTCTGTTTGCAAAATGTCCGGCTTTTGGGACTTTTTCAAACAGATTAAGTGAAGTTATTTTTTAACGATCCCCTTGCGGACAGATTATGCCAAGTTATTTTTGTACGATCCCTAAACCAGATTAATCAGGCACTGAAGCGTGCAAGCCGGAGGTAAACTTATTTCTTCAGACCATGTCTGGCCCAGGCACGACGGGCACCTGAGCTTACGGATCTATCGTAAATAGAATAGAATTAAACCACAAGGGCTAAATCAGGAGATCGTTGAAGCGGGGCAATAGACCGGGGAACTTCTCTGGTATGCAATCGGGGTGCTCACCCAAATAGTTTTAGGGTCGGCTCAAAAATTACTTGGCATTTTGTCTGCAAAATGTCCAGTCTTTATGGGACTTTTGCGGGCAGATTATGCCAAGTTATTTTTGTACGATCCCTTAGAGCGGGTGAGTTTAAAATTGGATCTAGTCGCCCTGGGCGGCCATGTAATCATCATACATGGTTTCAAAGTAGTTTTTATGTTTTGCTTCTTCCTGGGCCAGAATTGTAAAAACGTTGACTTGTTCGGTATTTTCAGCGGCCTGGGCCAGTTTTTCGTATAGACTATGTGCTTTTTCCTCTCGTTTCATGGCCAAACGCATGATTTCCATATAGGACATGCCTTTTTGAAATTCCAGATCTAAGAGGTAATCACTTCTTTTGATATCCTGGATTTTTTCAAACTTGTATTCAGAGATTTTGGTCTTGTTGTTTTTTAGATTTGTCAGCATCATTTCATGCTTTCTTTCCTCTGCAGCATATTCTTTCAGGACCTCAGCAGTACTTTTGACATCCTCATTTTCAGCAGCAGTCTCATAAAAATCAGCCGCTTCGACCTCCTTTTCGATGGCAAAATCAACAATATCATCAATCGTCTTAAACTCCATTTATCCTCCTTTTTCATTTACAGGTTTTAGATAGAAAAAACGGCAGCTGGCTGAACTCTTCAAACTGCCGCTCAGAATTATTTAGATTCCCAGAATCCATGCAGGTTACAAAATGCCCTGGCTTTGATCTCCTGCTCTTCGATCAGGAATGTCGCTTCTGCGGTTCCATCGCCTTCACTGAAATCATGACGGTACACCTTTTTACCGGCCAAAACTTCGATGAATAAAATATAATGAGCGGCTTCCATCGGATGAGGATTCTCTCCAACTTTGACGGTCACACGGTTCCCATCTCTTTCGATGACAGGTACATGCTTCTCGGTAGCGGCATCTACCGAATTCGCAACCAATTTTACCATCGGTTTGGCACAGCATTTAACAGGCTGTTTGCCATTCCATAAAGACTCAACCACATTGTGGCACTCTTCACAATAGTACACTTCTGCTTTTTCGACCATGATTTTCTCCGTTAGATATCAAGCTGGCTGATAAGATTTGAATAGGGTTTCAAAGAATATTTGCTATCGATTTCCAATAAGATATCATACACATTGAAAGCGATAACTGCAATATCAATATATGTTTCATTGAAAAAAACGTGCCAAGAACATAATAATGGGCAGATAGGCAGCACAAGTGTTTTGTCACAGACAGGGAGGAAATAAACCCTGCAGGTTTTCCTGCTTTTGTGTAAGTTCTTGTGTTTCCAAGGACAATAATTCGGTTCATAACTGATAGGGAATTTCTTTATGAATACGAATTCCATTTAAATTAATGTCCACATCATATACGAACATTTCAACACCGTTATCCGCTGCTCGTCTGAGTTCCCGGCCATACTCCGGATCAATAGAGTCCGCAGGTTTGAAAATGTCTGCATCGGATCTTTGAATTAGAAAAAACATTGCACAACGCGTATTTGCGTCTTTAAGCTGCTGCAGTTCTCTCAGATGCTTCTGCCCTCTGGTTGTGACGGCGTCTGGAAACGATGCAATTCTATTCGTTACCAGTGTGCAATTCTTTATTTCGATGAAACAGCGGTCCTGTTCGTGATTCCAAAGAAAAATATCCAGGCGTGAACCACTCTCAAGCTTCTTCTCAGATTTGATATGTTCATACCCCAACAACGATTGAATGAGTCCCTGCTGGATAGAATGGAAAACCAGCTTATTTGGAATTGCCGTGTTCACTCCCACCAGAGATGTTGGCATTTGAATCAGTTCCCAGGTATATTTCAATTTTCGCTGCGGATTATCATGATAGGAAACATAAACAGGGCTGCCGGGCAGGCTGCACTCTGTCATGCTGCCTGTATTCGCACAATGGGCGGTAATTGTCTGACCGTTATCCAGCCTAATATCGGCTAAAAACCGTTTATAACGTTTGACCAGGGTTCCAGAAATCAATTCAGGCCATCTTAGATAACGGTTGTCAATCTTGTTTGGAATTGAATTTTGTGCTCTCATTTTTTGAGTTTTGCAGTGGGTGATATCTATTTGTTTCGTTGCAGCGGTGAAAAAACCGAGCTGAACTGTTCATGAAATTGCACTGTGAAAAAATACTTTTCCTGCTGATTTCAGCAATGTCCGGTTTGGTTTTTGGAGAAAGCTGAATGATGAAACCTGGATCGAACTTATGCGCAGAGACGGGTTTTATTATTCCGCTTTTGTTTTGCAAAAAACCTAACCGGACATTGCTGTGCTGATTTAGACAATTGCAAGATTACAACCAATTCTTATCAGCTTAACTTCGTTTGACAAGCCCCCCTGGAATTTGAAATGATATTACATAATTGAAACTATTTAAACACTGCTGTTGATGGTTGTTTAGATACGTTTATGACCCAAAATAAAAAACGGTCTAGGGGCATTGAAAACAATACTGCTGATCGACTCTGGAGGAAAACCTTTCAGGGCTCTGCAGATGACTCTGACGTTTGTACAAAACAGATAAACCCTGATTATAGATCCCGATAGAATTAACGGCTTAAAATTGATAACATCGCTAAGACTCTAAAATGGAATTCTTCAAACTTTTAACACCGATCACTTACTGGATATTGATCATTTTCTGGTCATATATCCTCTGGTTCTACCTCACGCGACTGCGTACCGGAAAGATCAGGACAAGTCTCACGATAACGCTGCTGATTATTTTATCGATTGAAGCATTTCGAACTCTGTTTGAGAGCCTCTATTTTGGAGCCTGGTATACATCACTGCAGGGATTGCTGCCCAAAGAGGTGCATCTATTTTTAGTTCAACCCAATTTTGTCATTATTCCAAAACTTTTAAATGTTTTCGCTGCTGTGACAATTATTGTTATCTTGATCAGACGCTGGCTTCCACAGGAGCAGGCCCATGGGGCTGAGCAGAATCTGATGATCGAAAAGCAGACTAAAGATCTACTCATTAAAAACGAACTATTAAGCAATGAAATTGCGCGCAGAGAAACAATTGAGCAGCAGTTGAGCGAACACAGGGACCATCTCGAAAGTATTGTTGAGAGTCGAACGGAGGAGCTGGCATCTTCAAATGAGCAGTTGAAAAGGGAGATTGATGAGCGGAAATTGATTGAAAAAAGCCTGGATAAAGCCTACCTCGAATTGGATCAGATCTTTAATAGTGCGGCTATTGGAATTCGAGTGATCGATAATAACCACAATGTTCTGCGGGTCAATGACAATCTTCTGGAGATTACCGGTGAGTCAAGAGAAGAGATCATGAAAAAAGAGTGCAGCGAGCTGTTTGGGGGGGCAATCTGCCATACGGTTAATTGTACTCTCCAAAGGATTAAGACAGGCATCAGACGACATGAAGCTGAGATTGAAACAGTGACCAAAGAAGGAAAAGTGGTTCCTTATCTTGTCACAGGAGCACCCTATTATGATGTTGAAGGGCAAAGAGTTGGTGTGATTGAGAGTTATCTGAATATCTCCAACATTAAAAAGATTGAGAAGGCTGTTAAGGAAGAACGGGATCTTTTCATGGAAGGTGTTGTTGTGGTTTTCAAATGGAAAAATACAGAGAGTTGGACAGTCGACTATGTCTCCCCGAATGTATCTAATATATTGGGTTATCATCCGGATGAGTTTTTAAATGAAAAGATCCAGTACAAAGATATTATTGATGAAAATGACCTGCCCAGAGTTATTCAGAAGAAAACGGAATGTTTAAATGATGGTACCGAATACCTGGAACATGCGCCATACAGGCTTCGGCATAGAAACGGGAAATTAATCTGGGTCCTGGATTATACCCGTTTTGTACGAAATCAGGATGGAGAAGTTGAATTTCTACATGGTTATATTATCGATATCAGCCTCTATAAAGCTACTGAAGAGAAGTTGGAAAATCAGGAGCAATTAGCTCACACAGGAAGACTGTCCGCTTTGGGAGAAATGGCTTCGGGGATGGCCCATGAATTAAACCAGCCTATGACTGTCATTCGGCTGGCAGCTGACGGCCTGAAAATGTATTTTGATTTCAAGGAGCCTGACACGGCAGAATCCGAATCGGTAGACGATATCATTACCCAGGTAAAAAGAGCGGCCAAAATCATCAAGAATATGCGATCTTTTTCCCACCCAAAATCTGAATTGGTACGCCCGGTTGATATCTCAGAGCCGATCGAAGACGCGCTTTCATTCTTTAATGAACAGTTCAGGATCCACCAGATTCAAATTAAGCGAAGCATCGAGAAAGATCTTCCCAAGGTCGAGGTCGACCCTCAAAAATTTGAGCAGATTGTCGTAAATTTGCTGTCAAACGCCCGTTATGCCGTAGAAAAAAAGAATGAGTATGCAGGACACGAATATTCAATGGAAGTTGATATTCGTCTTTATCTGTCTGAAAACAAGGATTATGTTATTTTCAAAGTCAGGGATAACGGTATTGGGATGTCGCCAGAGGTAGTGCAGCGGTGTATGGAACCATTTTTTACGACCAAAGATATTGGTGACGGTACCGGTCTGGGGTTGTCTATCATTCACGGGATTGTCAAAGAATTCGATATGAAAATTGAAATCACCAGTGAAGCAGAAGAGTTCTGTATGTTCGTGATTCGAATACCAATCCTGGAAACATCTGCAGAATAAACGGATCCCTGCGGGAGGGTTTCTCCTGCACGATTGTTTCCTTCTCCTCTTGAATCTTTTCGGGGATCGTTGCTACGAAAAGTGGAAGAGAGAGAAAGGGCAGAGGCCCAGGAACTGTTAAATTTCTATTTTATTGAATATATGGGCATATTTTAAATGAAGCGTATGGTACACTCCTTTCAAATACAATTTATTACTTCCAGAATGACAACTTTTAAATATCTGAGGATATAATGAATAAACCCTTCATAACCGACCTGCCGATTCTATTGATTGATGATGAAGAAGTAGTGCTCAAAGCCATGAAAAGAGCATTCAATCTTGCGGGAATTACCAATATTATTACAGTCAACGACAGTCGGGAGGTTCTTTCAGCCATGGCTCAGCAGGATGTGGCTTTCGTTCTGCTGGATTTGTCCATGCCACATCTGACAGGGGATGTCTTGCTTGAAATGATCATCCAGAGCCATCCCCAGGTTCCTGTGATCATGGTTACCGCAAATGATGATGTCTCCACCATTGTCTCTTGTATTAAGAAAGGTGCCTTTGATTATATCGTCAAGCCAGTCGATACCGGTCGGTTGTTGGCTGCCGCCCGCGGTGCTGTTGAAGTCCGTGAGCTGCGCAGTGAAAATGCCATCCTGCATAAACGGAAACAGAAAAAGGGACTTAAAACTCCGGATGCCTTTGATGAAATGTTGACACGAAATGAAGAGATGATCTCAATATTTCATTATCTGGAGGCTATTTCTCACAGCTCCCAGCCGTTTATCATCACTGGAGAGACTGGCGTTGGAAAGGATTTGATCGCTAAGGCGATTCACCGCTTGAGTGGGCGTAAAGGAGACTTTGTGGCGGTGAATGTGGCAGGACTGGACGACAATATTTTTGCAGATACCCTTTTTGGTCACATTAAGGGCGCTTACACAGGAGCTGAAAGAGATCGCGGTGGTCAGATAAAAAAGGCGGCTGGAGGCACCCTGTTTCTGGACGAGATTGGAGACCTCAGTATGGCTTCCCAGGTGAAATTATTGCGCCTGATCCAGGAGCGGGAGTATACACCCCTCGGCTCTGATAAACCAGAGTATACCGACACCCGCATCGTTGCTGCCAGCAACAGGAACCTGGACGAACTGAAAGAGACGGGTGAATTCAGAAAAGACCTTTATTTCAGAATTTGTGCACATCAGGCCCATATTCCGCCATTGCATGAACGCCTTGAAGATTTGCCGCTGCTGGTTGAACATTTTCTTAAAAAAGCTGCCTTGGAGTTCAACAAAAAGAAACCAACCGTCCCGGACGAGATATATGTTCTTCTCAATGCCTATCATTTTCCCGGCAATATCAGAGAGTTGAGGTCCCTTGTCTATGACGCAGTCAGCAAACACAGCTCTGGTGTCATGTCGTTGGACACATTCAGAAAAGCGATCGGTGGCGGAAAACAGGGAAGCACTAAGAAAAGCACCACTCAATCGATGCTGACGTTTGGCTCGCAGCTGCCTTCGATGAAAGAGATCAGAAGGCTGTTGGTTGATGAGGCGCTGAAAAGAGCCGAGAATAACAGGACAGTGGCAGCCCGGTTAATTGGTATTACCCGCCAGTCGCTAAGTCAATATCTTCAGCCCGATTCTACATGAGACACAGGTGTCTCATGAAGGACTGTGAGACACCTGCATCTATCAAAATTTTCTAAAAATACAAATAATTACGGCACGAGTTGCATTTGTTTCAAGATGACTATGGTTTCATCTTGAAACAATGTGTTCTGATTTGTTAAAAAAAAGTTGGAATTATTCTTTGACATTTCCCTCGCTTTTATGTTTAGGTAGATGAAATTACAGGGCTAACAAGTTTATTTTCCTCCGAGGCACACTACTTGATATAAGAGAAGTAGTTTTTATCGAAAAATCATTTAACCGCCCAAGGCGGTGAATCGTTTCCTGTTTTTCTTTAAGGTGTGTCATTGTGAAGAAGGTTGATCAAAATATCAAAGAATCGCTGAAGCTGGCCGATGTCATGGTTGAGCTTGCCAACAAAGGCGACGCTGAGAGAGAAGACAGTGGTTGTGGGGTATTGTACGGTGTCATGCTCGATTCTGCCTATAAAATAAAAAAACTGGCAGAAACGGAGAAAGAGGCACATGCTAGAAAGGGCTGGTTCAAATGAACCGGAGTTTGTTTTTTTTGATTTACTGTTGTGAAATCAATCTTTTTAATTTTTTCTATGGAGAATAAAATGAAAAAATGGGTATGTTCAGTATGTGGATACGTTCACGAAGGCGACCAGCCTCCTGCAGAATGTCCGCAATGTAAAGCGACTGCTGATAAGTTCAGTGAGCAACAAACCGGGCCTCTTGCCTGGGCAGATGAACATGTAATCGGCGTAGCCAAAGATGTGGATCCTGAAATTCTGGAAGGGCTGAGGGCCAATTTCACCGGTGAGTGTACCGAAGTCGGTATGTATCTGGCGATGAGCCGTCAGGCAGACCGTGAAGGGTATCCCGAAGTCGCAGAAGCCTACAAGCGCATTGCCTATGAAGAGGCAGACCACGCCTCAAGATTTGCCGAACTGCTGGGTGAAGTTGTCTGGGCGGATACCAAGAAAAATCTTGAGGCCAGAGTTGAAGCTGAGCATGGTGCTTGTCAGGGCAAGAAAAACCTGGCAACCAAGGCCAAGCAGCTGAACTACGATGCTATTCACGATACTGTACACGAAATGTGTAAAGATGAGGCCCGCCATGGATCCGCATTTGCAGGCTTGTTGAAACGATACTTCGGATAATTGAAACGATACTTCGGATAATATCGTTTAATCCCCGGTTTTCAACCGGGGATTACTAAATCGACAGAAGAAAAACCCAAACAGAAGCCGTTTTACCAACAATGGAGTCAGAAATGTATCATAAATTTAATGCAAAAGAAATTTTGGAAATGGCCGAACAGATCGAAAAAAACGGCTACCTATTCTATAAAAAAGCAGCCAACGATGTCGCAGGTGCTGAGATTAAAAAATTCCTGCTTGAACTGGCCGAAATGGAAGTGGGTCATGAAAAGATTTTTATTGAATTGAAAAGCCAGTTGACAGCTAAAGAAAAAGAAGAGGTTGTGTTTGATCCGAATGAAGAAACAGGTGCTTATCTGCAGGCTTTGGCAGACACGCGTGTCTTTTATGAAAAAGAAATCGACACAACATCCCCGGAAGAAGTGTTAAAAGCCGCTATAATTGCAGAGAAAGATTCGATTGTTTTTTATCTCGGGATGAAAGATATGGTTCCCGCAGAACATGGAAAAGCCATGATTGATAATATTATCAAGGAAGAGATGAAACATATTCAAGTTATCAGTAACCAACTGCTGAAATACAAAATATAATGCTGCAGGCTGAACCAGAAAGAATTCTTCCACAAAATCCACTGCTTGAAGAAGAACGAAAAAATGAAAAAAACAAATAGGAGATAAAAATGGACAAATATATTTGTGCGACCTGCGACTACGTATACGATCCTGAATTGGGTGATCCTGATAACGGTGTTGCTCCCGGAACCTCTTTTGCCGATATTCCTGATGATTGGGAATGCCCTCTTTGTGGAGTCGATAAAGACGACTTTGACAAGGAGAGCTAGGTCTGAAAAAGGGCGTTTAGGATCACCAAAGGGCGTTTAAGATCACAAAAGGGATCTCTCTATCCATCCGCATCGAACCGGATCATTCGGGTTCAATCCTCCTTGTTATGAAACATGAACCTCAAGCCAGAATTATTACATCTAAACCGGGAGAACAAGCCCATTCCTGGACTGAGGCGGTGATTCCCTCAGACCTGTTTGAGAATGCAGCAGCTTTGGGATGAATAATTTTGAGGGATTCAGGTTCCCCATTTTTTAAAAATCTCTTCTTGAAGACACCTTAAAGTGTGTAAAATAGAACTGAATCGATATCGAAATTTTATTGGAGAAAACGGTCATGGACGCTGTTTTGCTAGCAAGAATCCAGTTTGCAGTCACCATCGGATTTCACTATATTTTCCCCCCAATTACGTTGGGGCTGACTGCACTGATTTCTATTTTTCTTGGATTGCATCTCAAGACAAAAAATGAGCTCTACGATAAAATCGCCCAATTCTGGATCAGTATTCTTATTGTTGTCTTCTCGATTGGTGTTGCCACCGGGATCGTGATGGAGTTTCAATTTGGAACCAACTGGGAGAAATACTCTCGCTTTGTAGGGGATATATTCGGGGCACCTTTGGCAGCGGAAGGGGTGTTCGCTTTCTTTATGGAATCAACATTTTTAGGGATATTGGTTTTTGGAAAGAAAAAGGTTTCTCAGAAAACCTATTTTATGTCGTCGTTGTTTGTCACGCTCGGCTCTATACTCTCGGCTTTCTGGATCATTGCAGCTAACTCCTGGCAACAGACACCAACCGCCTATACCATCGTAAATGGCAGAGCTGAACTGACTGACTTTTTTGCAGCCGTTTTTAATCCATCCACAATCCCCAGATTTACCCATGCCGTTGTCGGAGGTTGGATAGCCGGCGCTTTTTTTGTGGCAGGTTTGAGTGCCTACTTTCTCCTCAAGAAACAACATCTGGATTTTGCCAAAAAATCAATTAAAATTGCATTGATATTCGCTCTGGTCAGTTCCGCCCTGCAGATTGAACTGGGGCATGTACACGCGATTCAAGTGAGCCAGACACAGCCGGAAAAAATGGCCGCTTTTGAAGCATTGTTTGAAACCCGGAAAAACGCACCCATGGTTCTGATGGGGATCCCCAATGAAGAAGAACAGACCATTGACTATGAAGTCAGTATTCCGGGTCTTCTCAGTTTTTTAGTGGGATTTGACACTGATATTGAGATCAAAGGCCTCAACGAATTCAAAAAAGAGGATCAACCACCGATTATGATCCCGTTTTTCTCTTACCGTATCATGGTGGGCCTCGGCTTTTATTTTATCATGATGGCTTTGATCGGAATCTACCTTTATTGGAAGGAGATCCTTGATAAAAGTAAGTGGTACCTGACGCTTTTACTGTATTCTGTGCCGCTGCCCATTATTGCCAATGAAATGGGTTGGATTGCTGCAGAGGTTGGCAGACAGCCCTGGATTGTCTACCATGAGTTAAGAACTGCTGATGCCATCTCGACCGTGGTTTCGGCGGGTGAAATCCTGTTTTCCCTTATTCTTTTCAGTGGATTATATCTCGTTATCTTCGTATTGTTTGTATTTCTGATATCAAAAAAGATGAAAAAAGGACCCGATTTGGCTCAGACAGGATACTAACAGCTTGATCAGGGATCGTCCAAAAATAACTTGGCCTAAGCTGTCCGTAAAAGTCCCTTAAAGACCGGACATTTTGCTGACAGAATGCCACAGCAACGTGTTTCCTTTTCATCAATGGGAAACACTTGAGTAATTTTTGAGCCGACCCTTAGATGTGCCAGTCAATAGATAAAATATTGAAATGAGAAATTAATAACGGATATAATCATGAAGGAGAAAAGATGGATCTAAATATAGTCTGGTTTATTCTAATTGGCTTTTTACTGGTTGGCTACGCGATTCTGGATGGTTTCGATCTGGGGGTCGGGATTCTACAAATTTTTGCCAAAAAAGAAGCGGACAAGAATGCCATGCGTGAGTCAATTGAACCATTCTGGGACGGGAACGAAGTCTGGTTGTTGACTGGCGGGGGTGCTATTTTTGCTGCTTTTCCACATGTCTATGCAACCGTCTTCAGTGGTTTTTATATAGCGATGATACTCTTGCTGGTTGGCTTGATTTTCAGGGCCCTTTCCATTGAGTTCAGAAACCAGGTGGATTCTCAGGCTTGGAAAAACTTTTGGGATAAGGCGTTCTCCATATCAAGTCTGGTGGTTGCCTTACTGTTAGGTGTGGCGTTGGGAAATATTTTTATTGGTATTCCGCTGGACGGTGAAATGAATTTTACCGGATCATTTTTTACACTGTTACGCCCGGTCCCGCTTTTTGTCGGGCTGACAGGCGTGCTCATGATCAGCCTGCAGGGAGCCGCCTACCTGCTTTTAAAAACGGACCAGGATCTTTATGTGTCTGCGCAGTCCTGGGTCAGGAAAAGTTGGCTTCTGTTCATCGTTTTCACCGTCCTGACGACTGTTATCACAGCAATGACAGATTATTCAAAAATAGGGCTTCTATTCAGCAGTTTTTGGGGGTATCTGGCGACTGTTTTACTTCTGGCAGGTGTGATTCTGGTACCCCGGTTTCTGAAAAGAGAAGCCAACTTTCGTGTCTTCCTCTCCTCTTCTCTGATAATCGTGGCAATGTTTCTGATTGTAGGTGCGACAATCTTTCCCAATATGGTCCCGGCACTGATACCTGATTACAGTCTGGATATTTATAATGCCGCGTCCAGCCAGAGGACCTTATTTGCGATGCTGGTCATCGCTCTCATCGGAATGCCGATTGTTTTAGCCTATTCGACCTTTGTGTACAGAGTATTTCGTAAGTAAAGTCAGCTACATGAATTTAGTGAGATGTTTTCACACCCATATTTTTATTGGAATCGGCCTTCTTTATTGAAAGAAGTGCCGAATCTTTAATTAGAACAACCCAAAAACTCTCCCATTCGGTTCCCCTGCGGGGGATTGGTAATGTATGCAGGGAAGTGAGGATTTGGGATTATCACTTAGTCACGCTATTATGGAAGTTAAAATTGAATCTGTTGAGGATGTTTCCCAAGCTTTAGAAAACCAGGGATATATCAGTTCGACAGAAATATCTACTATTGTCTATCTCGCTATCAAGATGCAGCGCCCGATAATGGTTGAGGGTCCGGCGGGTGTTGGTAAAACCGAATTGGCAAAATCTTTGTCAAAGGCTTTGAAGCTGGAGTTGATTCAGCTGCAGTGCTACGAAGGGCTGGATGAAACCAAGGCAATCTACGAATGGGAATATGCCAAGCAACTTCTTTATACACAGATTTTAAAAGAGAAAATCAGCGAAGTGATTGGTTCTGCTGACGACTTGAATGAATCAATTAAAAAACTGGTTAAGCTTGAAGATGCATTTTTTTCTGATCATTTTTTACTTCCCCGTCCACTTTTAAAGGCCATTCGATCCGAAAAAAGAACTGTTTTACTAATCGATGAAGTGGATAAATCCGATCCGGAATTCGAAGCTTATCTGCTGGAAATACTGAGTACAAATGAAATAACAATTCCGGAGTTGGGAACTCAGACAGCAAAATCGATCCCGGTTGTGTTTTTAACGTCAAATAATGTCAGAGATTTGAGTGATGCTCTCAAAAGAAGGTGCTTGAATTTGTACATTGATTTTCCGTCACAGGAGTTGGAAGTAAAAATAGTCGAAACAAAATTTCCGCAGGCCTCAAAAAAACTGGTGCAGAGACTGGTTCAAGCCATTCATGAAATTAGAAAGCTGGAGATTAAGAAAAAACCCTCCATATCCGAAACACTGGATTGGGCGAGTGCTTTACTGACGCTGCAAGTTGAAGATATAACGCCCGATGACCTGCAAAAAACACTGGGAATTATCAGTAAGTATAAAACCGATATGGATCAGATTATGGAAGCCGCGGACAAGGTTCTGAGAGAGGTTTCATGACCAACATGCTGCTTCAGTTTGTTAACTATCTGAGATATGAAGGATTCCACGTCTCCACCTCAGCCCTGCATAACACCATTTCCTCACTCGAATGGATCAATCCGCTCAAAAAAGATCAGTTTTATTCAGCTCTGGAAGCCTGCCTGGTTCAGAATATCGGAGAACGCGAAAAATTTGCCAAACATTTCAAGCGATTTTTTGAAGATAAAACCCCGCTGGAGTTTGAGCATGAAGATACAACCTTTCGCATGCAGGTAGATGAATTCGTAAAAGAAGTCCGCAAGGAAGATGATTATGTGTCAAAGGTGATCGCAGATTATATAGAAGGCGATGTGCTGGGCCTGATGGAAAATGTTGGGGACGCGAAACCATTTCGGCCCGTATATAATGATGTGGCCTCTGGTATCGGGATGAGCAAAGAAGAGGTCCGCAAGGAGATTATTAAAAGAATTAACCTCATGGTGGATGCAGCAGAAGATTTCGCTGCTGTATCTTACCATATGCCCAGAGAACAACGAGAAACCCTGAGCGCTTTTTTGAAAGAGCACCTCAAAGAGGCCGCCAACCTCCTCAAACAAGATCCTATTAGTGGGCACGGTCGACGACACCTGCTGCCCTGGGAAAGACAAAGGTCCATATCCACCATTAGTTTTGACAAAATGACCCTGGATGAGCACGAAAAGGTAAAGGGAGAAGTTGAGAAAATCGCCCAGAAGTTGAAAGATGCACTGTCCCGTCAGAAGAAAAGAGCCTCAAGAGGGCACATTGATATCAAGAACACCATTCGGTCTTCCATGAAATATGGCGGCATACCCTTTAAGGTCAGGATGAAATCCCCCAGCCGCAAAAAGGGAAAAATTGTTGCGTTGTGCGATATTTCGATGTCTGTTGCCTTTGCCGCGCAGTTTATGCTTTTGTTATTATACAGATTGCAAAACCGGTTTTCTAAAATCCGCTCATTTGTCTTTATCCGCAATACCTTTGAGATATCCCATTTTTTCACCAAATATCCTCTGGAAGTGGCTTTGCAGAAAGCGGTTTTAAAACACAATATCGGCATGGGGCAGTTGACTAATTATGGCCGTGCTTTCAAATCATTTCTGGGGACCTATCCGAATATCATCAATAAGGATACCACGCTATTAATCATGGGAGACGGCCTGAATAACCACAACGATGCGAAAGTCGAATACCTGAAGGAAATGGCAGAAAAGGCGGCCAGAACCATCTGGCTCAATCCTGAAGAACAGAAGTATTGGTATTCCCCCAGTAGTGTTGTTGCAGATTATGAACCGATCTGTACCCAGATGGTAGAGTGTGCGACGATCGATCAATTATCAGATTTTGCCAAGAATCTGATCCTTTAATTTCCCCAGTCAAGTTATTTCTCGTTGGTTATTCTCCGGGATACCCCCGAAGTAAAACGTGTTCTGTCAAATTTTCCTGCCTGGTTTTCTCTCTAAAAAATATTTTTTATGGCAGGATATTTTTATTTGGTTAATTAAATAGAACGCTATTTTGTTACTATATTGGTCGCAGGCGTAATTCAGTGTGGATGGAAATGGATATGAAATACTTCTGGCCCTATCTTTGCTGATGAGATAGTAAGAATGAAAATACAGGAGCAAGAAAGATAATGCGTCTCAACAGTTTTTGTTGCAATATTCGCTATTGAGCGCTGTATCAGGGGTGATCCTGTGAAGAAAGCTTTTCAGGGCGTTTTACACAGACAAAGTGGTTATTTATGAACGATCCCTAAAGATGTAAAGAAGGGTGTCCACTGTTAAGTGATTTTTCTATAGTAGATAAGACCGATCAATTAAGGATAGAGATGCAAAAAACAGATGTCAGGCTGGATCTAGAACAATTAAAAGAAAGTATTTTCAAAAAGTTCCATCGTTCAACCGATGTGGATCTGGAAAAAGTCGGCCTTGAGCTTGAATTGTTTCCTTTTGCTGCAAACGGTGATGACAGACCGATTCCAGCAGATATTACGACCGACAATGGCAACGGGACTTTTGAACTGATCCTGAAGGATATTCAGCAGAACAGTGGACCATTTTCTGCCAGTGATGATGAAAGCTTGCTGACTTTTGATTCTACCGCTGGAGGTAATATAACATTTGAGCCAGGAGGGCAGATAGAATACAGCTCCTCGTCCAGGCATGATGTCAGATCTGCCATCATTGAAATGACAGAAAATGTGAACAAAATCAGCGATATTCTGAGCAAAAAAGGTATCAGCCTGTTTCATGGCGCGATTAATCCATGGTACGGCGTCTCTGAAATAGGGTTGAAAATGAGAAAACCCCGTTATCGTGCGATGGATCGGTATATGAATTCCGTGGGGCCATATGGACAACAAATGATGAGATTATCTGCCTCGCTACAGGTGAATCTGGATTTTGGAGATCAGAAAACGGCCGCCCAGAGATGGTTAGCCGCTAATCTGCTGGCGCCTGTTTTTAACGCTCTGTTTGGAAACTCTCCTCTTGTGGGTGGGCGGGTGACCGGAGCCCAAAGCTATCGTTCTATAACATGGCAGAACCTGGATCACAGCCGCACCGGATTTCCCCATTTGCATCGTGTGAATGAAAAAGTGAAAACCCCTGAGGCACAATATCTGAATTTTGCTTTGCGGGCTGCCGTCATTTTGCTGCCGGATGATTCAGGTGTCCCTGGTTTTAGAACCAAAAATTTCAGCTTTCAACAGTGGGTGGATTCAGGCTATAACGGATGGTATCCAGACATGGATGATTGGGAAACTCATCTCACAACTCTGTTTCCGGAAGTCAGACCCAAAGGATTTATGGAGTGCCGATTTATTGACGGTCTACCGAAAGCGTGGTGGGCTGTTCCAGCCATCCTCTTAACGTCAATTATCTATAATGCTTCAGCCACCCAGCAGGTTATCGATCTGATGATGCCTGATTACAACAAACTGGATCAGATGCTGAAGCAAGCTTCAATTTCCGGGGTCAGTACCTTCCCGGAAAAGGCCAGACAGATTTTTGAGATCGGGTTGAATTCATCCAGCCTTCAGAACGAACCAGACTTAGGGGCATACTGCGAAAGATTTTATAAGCATTATACCTATCTTGAACAATCCCCGGCAGCGGATCTTCTGCAGTTAAATAACCGGACTGTCTTTGATTTAAACCAGTACGAAGAATATGAAAAAAGAATGCATGAGGTAGCTCAGCCCCCTGAATTTACAGTTTTTAAAAACTTTCGCTCAGAAAAAGCGTGCCAACCTGCCGTAAAAAAGATCAAACGACAAGCCTCGATAAAAAAGCAGGGTTCGGTAAAACAGATGGCTTTGTGTACCCCTTTTAATTGTTGCAGCTGACAGCTCAGGAGTTGTATATGGCATTTCGTCGGCCCGGTTTTATGCAGGGATTAATGGAGAAGATTGTATCCAACCCGCTTAGAGCTACATTTACGGTTGGTACTTCAATATTGGTTTTAACAGAAATAATCAAACAAAGTGTCGGTATTTTTCCGGAGCTGGCCTATTTACTGTTTCTGGTACCATTTGTTCCACCTTTTTTTATCACCCGCACTGCCAAAATAATTAATGAACGCAGAGCGGAGCACGACTTCATCAATGATGCTGAACCTTACATCTTTGTGGCCTTTCCTGATTCTCTTTCAAAGGATTCACTGTTGCAAACCCAGCCTGATATTGTCAGTGACAGTGCTGCCCGACATTTTAATTGCTCTGCTGAAGCGTTTCTTGGGCAAGGGGCGCTGCCAGAGTTTCTCTTTAAAGATCCAATTGAACGGCAGACGATCGTTGAATTGATGATAGACAGTTTTAAAAAAAAT
Organism: Deltaproteobacteria bacterium; assembly: GCA_018645005.1. Taxonomy (GTDB): domain Bacteria; phylum SAR324; class SAR324; order XYD2-FULL-50-16; family XYD2-FULL-50-16; genus JAHJRI01. Next base: position 43,827 of record JABGPJ010000080.1, read on the forward strand.
GACGGATACGGAACGATCAGTAGCTATCGGTTGGCAATGAAGCCTGTTGGAGCAGAAGAGCCAAAGAACTACTTACTCAATAGCGTTTTGCGAAAACGAGACGGAAAATTTAAGTGGCAGGGAACGTTGATGAAACTAAATCCATAGAACGGAAATTCCGTTTTGATAAGGAGAAAAAGATGAAACAGAACTACTCAGATGTTACTCAATCGATAGGAAGCACCCCCCTGGTTGAATTGAATAGAATAGCCGAGGGAACAGCGGCCCGTATCCTGGCAAAAATGGAATCCAGAAACCCGCTGGGAAGCGTGAAGGATAGGATTGGAAACGCAATGATCGTCGCTGCGGAAGAAAAAGGTCTGATAAAAAAAGACACGGTCATTATAGAACCGACCAGTGGTAATACGGGTCTTGCCTTGGCTATGGTCTGTGCCGCAAAAGGGTATAAACTGGTGTTGACCATGCCTGACACGATGAGTGTGGAGAGAAGAAATCTCTTAAGCCAACTGGGTGCAGAGCTGGTTCTAACCCCAGGCAGTGAAGGTATGAAAGGGGCGATCAATAAGGCTGGAGAAATATTGGAAAACACGCCCGGGGCTTTTATACCGAATCAGTTTGAAAACCCAGCGAACCCTCAAATTCACAGGACAACAACGGCACTTGAAATCTGGGAGAGCACAGATGGCCTGGTTGATATTTTTATCAGTGGTGTCGGCACAGGTGGGACTGTAACCGGTGTCGGTGAAACGATCAAGCAGAAAAAACCAGCATTCAAAGCGATAGCCGTTGAACCCGCTGACTCCCCGGTACTGTCCGGAGGAAGTCCGGGCCCGCACAAAATCCAGGGAATTGGGGCTGGTTTTATTCCTAAAGTCTTAAATGTTGATATCCTGGATGAAATTATACAAGTTACCAATGAGCAGGCTTTCGAGACGGCAAAAAGCCTGGCTAAAATGGAAGGCCTGATGTGCGGGATCTCTTCAGGGGCTGCAGTCTGGGCTGCCTTGGAAGTTGGGAAGCGTCCAGAAAACAAGGACAAATTGATTGTGGTGTTGCTGCCGGATACCGGGGAACGGTATCTAAGTACGGCTCTTTTTGAGCCGCTATAAATTGATTGATAACCTGGCCTGGCAAGAACTCTAAGACGCTTTTTACTGAAATTTGCTGCCGGTCCAATTGTAGCTGGTTTCACGATAGATATACTTTATCCATTGGCTGAAAAACTCGTTTCTATGGGATCGCCAGCGATTGACTGGATTCTCAAAATCAAAATTGACCGGATCTTTAACATCGGTCCGGTTTTTTGCTTTGTCTCTGTAGGTTTCTTCAACCAAGCGACCGGAATTATACTCCGGGTGTCCCATATGCATGAGCAACCTTCTATCAGTCGTCTCAAAAATCACATATCCCGCATCCTCCGAATGGCCTAAGAGGTTAAGATTCCCTTTATCTCTCTCCAGTTCGAGCAATTCATCGGGGTATCCCGAATGGCGGCTTTGCGGACATTGAAATACATCGTCAAGGTCTCCTGTGATCGGGTGTCCCGGGATTATATTATCGATGTTGAAAACGCCAAACAACTTTGTTTCAAAAGGCGTTTTTTCAATTCCAATCGTCTTTGCCAGAGCCATCCCTCCCCAACAGATCCCCAGAGTGGATGTAATGTTTTTTCTGGCAAAGTCTATGATACTGACAACCTCATCCCAATATTGGACCTCTTCAAATCCGAGTTCTTCGACGGGTGCTCCTGTGATGATCAGACCATCAAGCGGTCTATCGTGAATCGCCTCTCTGAACGTCACATACAGATCGTTTAAATGCTCCTGGCTGGATGAATGATATTGATGCATACTCAGCTTTATCCAGACGGGAATAATCTGCAAGATTGATTTCCCTAAAGGGTAAAGCAGATTGAACTCATAGGTTTGGACATTGGGCATAATATTCAGAATTCCAATTCTTAAGGGTCTTATATCCTGTTTGGCAGCATTTTCAATGGATATGCAGTCAATGTGTGTAGACTCCAATGCTGCTTTGGCATGATAATGCTTAGGAATAATAATGGTCATTGGCCTTCTGCTTTCTGATGTTCGACTCTTTTTTTTCTAATTGTAACCCATTGTGGACCTTTGAATCTCAATAAAGTCCTGAAACAAAGGGTATCGCGGTGACGTCAGGCCTGGCTGCTAAGTTTCAGCATTTTCTCCAAAGCCTGTCTTGCCCCGAGTTTTATGTCCTCTGCCACGTTAATCCGATTCACCACTTTTCCATCGACCAGATTCTCGAGAACCCATAGAACATCGCCTGGATAAACCTGGTACATTGTAGAGCAGGTACAGGAAGTCGGATTCAGACATTCAACGTGCTTCTGCTGTTCCTCAGCCATTTGTCTGGCTATTCGATTCACCAGAGACAGCTCGGTACCAACAGCCCAACTTGAACCAGGTGCACTCTCAGAGATGACATCGATAATCTTATTTGTTGACCCTGAGTAGTCTGCAGCCTGAACGATCTCTTCAGGACACTCCGGATGCACAATCACTTTGACATCTGGAATCCGTTTTCTGACTGCTTCAATCTGTGCACTGGTAAATCGACAATGGACAGAACAGTATCCATCCCACAAAAGCACTTTAGAATCCCGAATATCCTGATCAGACAATCCGCCATCGCTCAGATCACGCTGCCAAAGACAAATCTTGTCTTTTTCAACCTGCAATGCATTTGCTGTGTTTCTTCCCAAATGCTGATCTGGGAAAAACAGCACCCGCTTATTTTGATCAAGCGCCCATTTTAGAATTTTGTGTGCGTTCGAAGAGGTACAAACTGTACCACCGTGTCTGGCACAAAAATCTTTCAGGGTAGCGGCAGAATTGATATAAGTGATGGGAATGATGCTCTGATCACCACAGATATTCGCCAGGTAATCCCAGGCTTTTTCGACAGTTGTTGTGTCAGCCATGTCAGCCATAGAACATCCGGCTTCAAGGTCCGGCAACAATACAGTCTGGTTTTCATGGGTGATAATATCTGCGCTTTCTGCCATGAAATGCACACCACAGAAGATGATGTATTTTGCTGTGCTTTTTGCTGCCTGCTGAGCAAGATATAGGGAATCTCCTGAAACATCAGCGAACCAGAATGTTCCATCCTGTTGATAATGATGGCAGAGGATTAATAAATCGTCTCCAAGTTTCCTTTTGGCTTCCGTACCTCTCTGTTGAATTTCTTCCTGACTCAACTGATAATAGAAGGGCGGGATATTTTTTTTCTCGCCTGGCATTTGAGGGCGACCTACTTTCTCAAATGCGGCTGGGGTCGCTTTGTTCAAAATAATGTCTCTCGAAAAGATGCCGCAACAAGAAAAATGACGGGGCATCCCGGGTTGATTAGAAAGTGGATGGTTTTCAAATAGAGAAGGAATTTTCCGGTTTTTTAGGAAGCTCTTTTTCTTGATTAAGCAAGTCACGGATTGTAATATTTTTTAAAACATCTTCTTGAGCCTCTTTTACTTTTTGCCATACTGGACGAGTAACACATCTTTCGACGCGGTTGCAAAGATCTGGCATTGTCAGGCACTCGGCAGGAGAAAGACATCCTTGCAATGATTCAACAATCTGCAGCATCGTGATCTCTTCAGGCGCTCGCCTTAAAACAAAGCCTCCCTTTGCTCCTCGTAAAGCCAGAATAATATCTTTGTTTTTTAGATCAAGCAGGATGTTCTCTAAATAAGAATCGTTCAATTCCTGATTGGCGGCAATTTCCCGTCTCTTGGTGGGTCGTAATCCGTAATTATGGGCAATTTCAAGAACTGCCCTGACTCCGTATCGACATTTTGATGAAAGTTTCATCGTGGCCCATATATTTAGTGTTATTTAATAAAATTTAGGGCTTATATCAGTCGGATATGCCCGATCAGTATGCCAACTTCCATAAGGATCGTACAAAAATAACTTGACATAATCTGTCCGCAAAAGTCCCGTAAAGAGTGGACATTTTGCAGACAGAATGCCAAGTAATTTTTGAGCCATGGTCCCCTCGATGGAGCGCATACTGAATATTCACAACAAAACGATTCAACTGCTGACAGCGACAACAGGTTAGCTTAATGTATGAGAATTATGCTATTATTTTCTGTTTTCTGCAATATGTAATAAAAGGAAAGATGATAAATAAGGTGATCTAAGACAGAAAGAATATAATGTTTCATAACTTCAAAGCACTACTGCTCTACTTGATCAGGGAACCCTCTGTCTCTTTCAGCTCTGTGATGTGCTTTAACAGATGGTTATGCCAACATTATGCGGCTATCAAAATAATGGCGGTCCTTTGAGAAGCAATCATGCTGATTCATTGAAGGAATGAAAAAGGATCCCAATCCCCGCAAAGATCGTCTGTTGAAGATTTGGTTTACTTCCTTGCCGGAAATCATTAAAAAGGCTCATAATAATGATATAATGCAGTATTGTCGGGTTAGATTTTTGCAGAAAGCTGAATGCTGAAACCCGTCTCTGCGCATAAGGATCTAAAGATTTGCTAAGTTTGCTTCACGAAAAACCGCCAAACTCGCCTGCCTCGCTCAAACATGGCTTATTTTCGCTACGCTAAACTAAGAAAATCTAATAAATCCTTCTAAGCTCGATCCAGGTTTCAGCATTCAGCTTTCGTTTTGCAAAAATCTAACCCGACATTGCTGGAAATAATGAAAACCAGGAGAAATGATGAAGATAATTCGCTTTATTAATGATCAGAACACTGAAGTACTGGGCTGTGACTATCAGGATGGATCTGCAAATCAGTTGGAAGGGGAGATCTATGGCTCACTGACAGATACCGGGCGCCGGGTTCCGGTGAAAAAACTACTTTCGCCCGTAGCGCCCACCAATATTCTATGCATTGGCCTGAACTACTACCTGCATGCCAAAGAGACAGGTTTGGAACTACCGATCTATCCGACCCTGTTCATGAAGAATGTTGCGTCCGCCTCACATCCCAATGATCCTATCGAGATTCCGCTCTGCGCCAGGAAAAAACCGGAAGTGGATTATGAAATTGAACTGGCCGTTGTTATCGGAAAATCTGTTAAAAATGTTTCAGTGGACGATGCGCTGGACTTTGTGGCCGGCTACACCGTAGCCAATGATGTTTCTGCCAGGCGGTGGCAGGGCCATGCTGGTAATGGACAGTGGGTCCGAGGCAAAAGCTACGACACTTTTTGTCCCATTGGACCCTGCCTGGTGACGCCTGATGAAATTGCTGATCCCCAGAATCTGAACCTTGAGTGCCGGTTGAACGGTGAGGTGATGCAGCAGGCCCATACATCCGATATGATCTTTTCTGTGGCTCAGATCATATCCTACCTTTCTGAGGATACAACCCTGATTCCAGGGACAATTATCCTTACCGGCACTCCCTGGGGCGTTGGATATACGAGAAATCCACCCGTTTATCTGAAACAGGGTGACCTCATGGAACTTGAGATCGAGAAAATTGGGACACTCGTCAATGCGGTCACTGAGCCGAAACCTTGATGAACAGTTATGTCTCTTCTTCTATTTTCTGAAAACAGAGCCGGTATTTAACCAAGGAGATCAACGTGCATTCAACGATGGTTTTAAAAATGTTTATTAGCGGGACGCTGATTCTGATGACACTGAGCAGTTGTGCAGATAGAAAACCTGATACGGTTGGTGTGCACAATCAGCAGCTTTCCAATTGCCCGGACAGTCCAAATTGTGTATCCAGTACGGTCCAGGATCAGGAACACCAGATCGCACCTTTTCATGTAAAAGGCAAATCAGATATAATCTGGTCGCAGCTCCTGCAAACAATTGACTCCTTTCCGCGTTGCCTGATGATTACCAAAACAGATGTTTATCTGCATATGGAGTGCAAAAGCCTGATCTTTCGATTTGTGGACGATCTGGAACTACTGCTGACTCCAACCACAGGCATTATCGATATCAGGTCAGCATCCCGTCTTGGCAAGTCAGACTTTGGTGTCAATCGGAAGCGCGTCGAATCCCTGCGACAGGTTCTGCTGAATAAAGGACTTATCGAATCATAACAGCGAAAGCTGTTTTCCTGCCCCCTTTTCCAACTCTTCGTTATTGTATCTGCATCTGGATGGGTCAGTGTGTTCCACTGGTCCCATTTCATTCCCGGTTGGTAGATTTAAAAAATCAAATCGAGTGACCTTGTTTAAAAAAACACTTATTTTTGATCGACTCTGTTATCCGGTTAGAATTTTGCAGTAGGTTCATCTGATATTTTCGACTCGCTTTGCAGTCAACTTAATAGCTCGCCCACCCACAACTTTCAAATAATGCGTTACACTCATTGTGGCCAGGCAAACACCAAACTCTGCAGCCGTCATGTTCAGAAAAAAAAAGATAAACATCAATAAATGGGTCCAGAATAATCTTTTTGGTATTATCCCAATGTCAACTGCCGTTATCGACAGAGATTTTAATCTCGTCAAGGCGAACAAGGCTTTTGAACAGATGTTTGGGGCCTGGAAAGGTAAAAAGTGCTATCGGGTTTATAAAAACCGTGAATCGATGTGTGAAACATGTAAAGGTGCGGCCGCATTTGAAGATGGTAAACCCCGGGTTAATGAAGAGGTGGGATATGATAAGTCAGGCAAGCTGACCCGATATATTAAACATACCATTCCTGTCATCGAAGATGATGGCAGTATCCCTTTCCTGATCGAAATGGCCACTGATATCACTGAAGCTGAACAGATTAAGCAGGAATATCAGGTACTGTTCGAAGAGGTCCCTTGTAATTTATTCATCATCGGCAAAGACTATAGAATCGTACGGGCCAATAAAAGAGCCAAGGATATGTTTGGTGATGTTGAAGGCAGCTATTGCTATTCCGCGTTGAAGTCGAGAGATAGTAAATGCATGGATTGTACTGCGAATCGAACATTTGAGGATGGTCAGATCCATTCCGGTCATTCAACGGTCAGGAACAAACATGGCAGAGAAGTACAGTTGCATGTGACAGCCGTTCCTTACGACCTTGAGAATGGAAACTTTGAATACATTTTGGAAATGGCGGTTGATATTACTCAAATTCTTGAATTAAAGGATGAGTTGAAGCTGTCGAATAAGCTGATGGAGACGATGATTTCAGCTTCCCTGGATGGAATTATCATAACGAATAAAAAAGGTTCTGCGACGATTGTTAATAAGGCAGCAGTTGATATTCTTGAGATTAGAGATCCATTAAGCCTGAAAGAAAAAGACCTCTCAATTATGTTTCCTGAAGATTTTCTCGACCAGGTGGCCGTGCAATCCGGTCCGGTTTACCTGCTGGAAACTCTGGTAAAGACGGTCACTGATAAATTTCTTCCCGTAAGGTTGGTAGGGATGAATTTAAGCGTTGACAGTAAAGTTGTCGGAAAAGCATTTTGGGTCCAAGACCTTCAGGAGATCAAGACTCTCGAAATGGAAAAGTTGGAAACAGAAAGGATGGCAGCCGTTGGACAAACTGTTGCAGGCTTGGCACACGGCATAAAAAATGTGTTAACCGGTGTGGAGGGAGGAATCTATCTGCTGAACCTGGGATTGAAAAAAGGTGTATCAGATCAGATTACAACTGGCATGGAAATGCTCAATCGGAATATAAAAAGAGTTTCCTTGTTCGTAAAAGAGTTTCTAAATTTTTCCAGAGGACAGGAGATCAATGCAAAACACTGTGATCCCAATGAAATAGCCAGGGATGTGGAGGATATGTATTCGATCAAAGCCAAACTGTTGCAGATTGATATCAAGAGTGACTACCAAAAGGATATTTCGGTGGTACCGCTGGACGGCGCTAAGATACATGAAGCCCTGTCCAACCTGATTGGCAATGCGATTGATGCGTGTCAAATAAGTGACAGCGAAGAACGGGGTCAAATAGTCATGCGCACGATGGAAAAAAACGACATGATCATCTTCGAAGTAACTGATAATGGAATCGGAATGGACTATGAAGTTAAAAAAAAGGTCTTCACTAATTTTTTCACCACAAAAGGACTTGGCGGAACGGGATTGGGTCTGCTAGTTACTAAAAAAAATATTCAGCAACATGGTGGGATTATTGAACTTGATTCTGAGCTGGCTGTAGGCTCAACGTTTCGTGTCATTTTACCCAAAAACCGGTTACCAAAGATACAAGAGATGGTACCGTCAAAAAGCTTTTTCTCTAAAAAAGAAACGTAATTTGAGACACTATGAACAAAGTTGGTCAAAAGTTTTTAATTCTTTTTATCAGTTCAGGAAATGATAATTACCAATCAATCGCGGAAGAGTTAACAAAAGAGATTAATCCAGAGTCAGTCTATGTGATGTGTGCGACTCTGAAGCGAACCGACCTGTCTTTTGCCGCGGAGTCAGTGATCAAAGAGAGCCGGAGAGGACTACCCGCAACTTCTGTTCCCACAATGGAAAGCGTTGAACTATACATGTTTGATTTGATCATTACGGTGGGTGATTCAGATCTATTTCGAGAATTGTCCCCCCCCGCCATGATACCATATATTCACTGGGAGGTGCCTTCCCTGGAATTTGCCCAATCAAAGGAGGAAGCGCGACAAACAATATCAAAAGCAAGGGGAATAATCCATGACAATCTTGAGACACTTTTTAACTCTGAGTTGTTAAAAGCACTGTTTGATATCAAACACAATTTGAAGGCGATATTGGACAATCTGCTGGATGGGGTCATGGCCCACACAAAGGACCGAATTATCTTTTTCTTCAATAAGGCCGCGGAAACAATTACGGGTTATAAGCGGGAGCAAGTATTAGGTAAAGACTGTCACAAGGTTTTCCCAGGCAGGTTTTGTGGCGGGGATTGCGAGTATTGTGAGACAACGACACTTGAACATAAACGCACAGTCTCAGAAAGGTCAGTCGATTTTATTAAAAAGGATGGGCGTAAACGAAATTTGAGTATGTCAATAATGTCGCTGCCTGACGAGAATATGTTTGATATTGGCGCTTTGCTGTCCTTTAAGGATGTTACAGAACTGGAGATATTAAGAAACAAAGTTAAGCATCATCATTCAATTGGCCATCTGGTTGGAAAAGACCCCCTGATGATGGCCGTATTTGACCAGATTAAAGAGGTTGCGCCTGTTAAAGCGTCAGTTCTTTTATTGGGCGAAAGTGGTACTGGAAAAGAGATGGCTGCAAAAGCGATTCATGAATCAGGGCCGCGTCATAATAAACCTTTCGTAGCCATCAATTGTGGTGCCTTACCAGAAGGCGTGCTTGAAAGTGAGCTTTTCGGGCATGTTAAAGGCGCCTTCACAGGTGCGATTAAAGATAAAAAAGGTCGTTTCGAATTAGCGGATGGCGGAACCCTTCTGCTGGATGAAGTCAGTGAGTTGTCACCGGCTATGCAGGTTAAACTATTGCGAGTTTTGCAGGAACAGTCCTTTGAAAAAGTGGGTGGTGAAAAACAAATTCATGTTAATGTCAGGGTCATCAGTGCGACGAATCGTGATCTGAAACAGATGATAAAACAGAAACAGTTTCGCAAAGATTTATATTACCGCTTGTGCGTCGTTCCCATAAACCTGCCCCCATTGAGGGAACGACATCTGGACATCCCCATGCTGGCTGAATTTTTCCTGGAACAGATCGGCAAGGAGATGAATTCATATATTCTATCGATCTCAAATGAAGCAACTGATGCCTTATCACAATATTCATGGCCCGGGAACGTACGGGAATTGAGAAATGCAATTGAGTATGGATATGTTAAATGTTATGACAATCTTATCCGCTTAGAACACCTTCCTCCGGAGATTAAGGACAGTCTTAAGAAAAAAAGAAAAAAGCCCGGCCCACAACCAAAATTAAAAAAAGAAGATATTCTCACCGCATTGTCCCAAACAAGTGGCAACCGCAGAAATGCAGCCAAACAGCTTAATATCAGTCGTGCGACACTGTATCGATATCTTGATGCGTATGGCTTGAATTAATCCCTCTGCTTACTATTATTATCCTCTCAAATTATCAATAGATACAGTGTGACTGTAATCTAACCGAGCCACTCCTGCATTGATCACCCTTGATTATTTTGCCAAACCATTAAATCAATGTAACTACTCACTACATTTCCGGAGCCGAGGGGGTTATGATTCAAAACGATGGAAAAC
>JABGPJ010000098.1 GCA_018645005.1 Deltaproteobacteria bacterium
CCTTTTTTATGCTTGGGGGCCACGGTTACCAAGGGCTAACCTCAGGATCTCTGAGTTTAGGGTCGGCTAAAAAATTAGTTCACGTTCTGTTTGCAAAATGTCCGGCTTTTAGGACTTTTTCAAACAGATTAAGTGAAGTTATTTTTTAACGATCCCTTAGCGTAGCGAAAATAAGCCTTGTTTGAGCGAGGTAGGCGAGTTTGGCGGTTTTTCGTGAAGCAAACTTAGAAAATCTTTAAATCCTTAGGCGCAGAGACTGGTTTTATCATTCAGCTTTTGTGTAGCAAAAACCTAACCGGACATTGCTGAACAACATTAACTTATTATTGATGAATAACAATATTTTTAAATAAAAAATAATTGCCGTCATCCTCAGGAAATAATTGCTTCAATCCTCAACAAATCAGACAATTCGCAGAAAATAGCTCTATTTGAAAACCGAGCGAACGCTCGATTTAATCTTGACACTCTGTTTGATGATGATATTTAATCATTGCAACAATAAAATTGGCAACGAAAAACACAGGCTTATTTTTGCCAGGCAGTCAAATGGATTCTCTGCAGTATTGGGAATGGAGAATCCAAAAAATAAATGCGCCACCACTTACTGTTTATAGATCATGAATTACGCAGAGTTTAAAAAAATAACTGTTTTGCACATGAAGAACAATTCACAGGAAGCCTTTACTGAAAATCGTAAAGACATTCGGGTGAAGAAAGAGAAGACCGTGGTTAAGAATTTGGAGCGGATATTTGATGCCACGCTTAAAATCGGTAATGAAAAAGGGTTCCATGCCATGAGCATGCGGGATCTCAGTGAAGAAACCGGTTTAAGCATGGGGGCTCTGTATGCGTATTTTTCAAGTAAAGAGAACCTGATGGTTATGCTGCAACGAAATGGCCGAGACAGTTTTCAACAAATCTTAGAGCAGTCTGTCGATAAGGATGCCAGCCCTCTTGAGAATTTACGCACGGTGATAAAAACCCACCTCTTCATGAGTGAAGCCATGCAGCCACGGTTTTACTTTACCTACATGGAAGGGAAAAACCTGAACAAGGTTGAAAAGAAAGTCGCTGTGGAGCACGAATTACTCAGCGATGGAATTTTAGTCAAGATACTGCAAGAGGGGCAGAAACAAGGGATATTTAAACCACAGAACCATTCGCTGACCACGGCACTCATAAAAGCGACGCTGAACGACTGGTATCTGAAACGCTGGAAATACGCCAAACTGAACGTTTCCGTCGATGACTTTGCAGAGTATCTGCTCAGCATTATTGAAGCTTTTTGTTTAATTCAGCCACTACCGGAAAACACCCAGTCTCATCAGGCAGGGTGAATTGAACTTTTATGTGTGCCACTTTGTAACCTCTCAGAAGTTGTGATGCCGGCTACGGATCCCGATTGGAACAGGGAAACGGCAGCATGTTTCTGAATCTAAGAACAAACACTCCAAAAATAGAGGGAAATGCCATGATTGTCATAGCAAAACTGAAGGCTCAAGCAGGAAAGGAAGCGGAAATGGAAAAGACTATTCTCGATGTATTGCCGAAAGTCAAAACGGAAGAGGGAACCTTAGCTTACAATTTCCACCGTTCACTGGGTGACCCCACTGTTTTTGTTTTTTATGAGAAATATGTGGATCAAGCGGCATTGGGTGCGCACTCCAAGACACCCCATTTTAAAGAGATGGGTAAAGCACTGGCCGGTCTGCTGGACGGCGCCCCTGAAATTGAGATGCTTGAAGAGCTGGGCAATATCGATTAACCAGCCGTACTTCTCCCCGTGGTTTTGAGCCGTTATCCGTGTCTATCAGATAGCTTTCAGTTTTTCGAAGGTCTCGATAACCGTGGGGATGAATGTGGTCAAGTCTTCCACAATGCAGACATCAGAATAATTAAAAATCGCTGCCTTGGGATCGATATTTATGGCCACGATAAACCCGGCATTGCGCATTCCGGAAATATGCTGGGCCGCTCCAGAGATACCGCAGGCCAGATAGAGATTAGGTGCAACCATGGCACCTGTGACACCAACCTGCTGGCTGTATTCCAACCAGCCCAAATCGCACAAAGGCCTCGAACCGGCCACGGCCGATTTCGTAAAGACAGTTGATAATTGACGAATCAAATCCAGATTTTCCTCTTCTTTGAAGCCTCGTCCTGCGGAAACGATAATAGACGCTTCGGCCAGTGCCGAACTCTCTTTTTGCACCTGTTTAATTTCGATATTGCGAATAGTGCTCTCCTCACCTGAATCTGCACGTAGATCAACCGTTCCCTGAGCTGAATTGGAATCAGAAAAGGGTTTGAATGTCCCCGGTTGTGTCACGATGACGGTTAAGGGAGCTGCGACAGAAAGTCTTTCCACGATTTTCCCACCATGAATAGAACGCACATACCCCAAACGATCCCCTGCATCAAAAACACCTTCAACACCGGTCAGGCAGGCAGCATCCATTCTGATGGCCAGACCCGGGGCATAGTCGAGCCCTTGTGTCGTCCCTGCCAGACAAATATGGGTAACCCCCTGCTCACGAAAAAGTCCTGTCAGTATCGATTTATATCTGGCTGAATTGTAAAACCCTCCATTGCCAGTTTCGATAGCAATGACATTCCGGCCTCCTTTTTCTGATATTTCCTGGGCTAAGGCTTCCAGTTTCTCACCCAGCAGGATCAGTTGTATCTCATCTGTATCTCCATTGCTCAGCTCAACGGCGCAAGTCAATGCCTCCCAGGAAGGGGGTCTGATTTTTCCCTCGAATGATTCAAATATGACAGCTGTTTTTTTTATCATGGTCACGTTATTGTCTCGTTACGGAATAATTGCTTTTTCCTGCAGAATGCGGTAAAGTTGTTGTGCCTTCTCCTCCTGTGATCCTGACAGGACTTCTGCTGCGCGGGTTTTCCCAGGATAGTCCAGGGCCGAAACAGTCGCTGTTTCCTGCTGGCTCAACGAATCTGCTGCGATGATTTCCAGTTTAGCTCGCTTGGCTCTCATCACATTGGACAGTGACGGATAGCGTGGCAGATTAATACCGGATTGAATCGTCAACAAAGCAGGGAGTTTCAGTTCAAGAACATCCCGATACCCTCCTTCGATTTCACGTTCGGCGATGACTGATTGGTTTTCAGGTGCCAGCTTTTCAGATATAACCGAAGTTGCGCAGGGGAGATCCAAAAACTCAGCCAGCATGGGGCCTACCTGTCCCTGCATCTGATCTTCCGACATCACACCCGTCAGAATCAGATCATAGCTTTTGGTTTTCGCCACGATGGAGATCCATTGCGCCACCTGCCCGGCCAAAAGAGGATTTTCCTCCCGGGTCAGGATATGGATCCCGTGGTCCACACCCATTCCCATCGCCCGCTTGACAGCGGCAGACGCATCTTCAGGTCCGACTGTCAAGGCTTCTATTTTTACATCGGAAAAACTTTTTTTGATCAGCAACGCCTCTTCAACAGCGTACTCATCAAAGCGATTCATGCGGAAAGCGGTCAGATGATTGGTCACAACTCCCTGTCCACTATCATTGATCTTTATTTCCGCCTCCAGGTCAAATTCTGGAACCTGTTTGACGCACACCAGTATTTTCATCATTTTGTGAGAATTTTTTTATCCCTTTTGTTAAAGTTTCTAAAGATCAGGATTCATTATCCGGATCATTCGCTCTATCTCAAAATCTACGTCGGAAAATCACCGGTGTCAAGAAAAATAGAGCATATGCTCGTTTTCTCTTGACATCAGTTTTGGAACACTGCTACAAGTATCTTCTAAATGGGCTTCAACCTCGCGGCAGTGTTTTATCACGCTGAGACGTTGATCAAAAAACGCTTTGAAGTAATGATACCTTAACTGTAACAGAATCCCGGGGTCGCACCTAAAAAATAGCAATCGTTCTGCCCCCGACAGAACGATCTTCACTGGATACAATCACAGGTGGTTATGCCGCAAAACACAGACAATCAGTATAATTATCAATCTTTTCAGAAGGTCGCCCGCTTCAGTAAAGAAGATTTTTACAAACAGGCATTTGTCGAGGATTGCAACACTATCCGGATTAAAAAGGAGAAGGTTGCGGTTAAAAATCTGGAAAAAATATTCGAAGCCACCTTCCGCATCTGCACCCGCAAAGGATTTCAGGGAATGACCATGCGGGATTTGAGCACCGAATCGGGTCTCAGTATGGGAGCGCTGTACTCCTATTTTGCCACAAAAGAGGAGTTATTGAACACGCTGCAGCGAGTAGGAAACAGTTTCATCACTCGGGTGATGGAGGAATGTGTGGCAGAATTGACAGAACCACTGGCCAAATTAAGAACCATTCTGCGCACTCACCTTTTCTTGAGCGAAATGATACAACCCTGGTTTTTCTTTTCTTATATGGAAGCGAAGAATCTGGCCAAGAAAGAGCGGGAAAATTACATCAAAGCAGAACTCTCCACTGAAAAAGTCATCACCGATATTCTGGTCGAAGCAGAAAAGGAGAACCTGCTACGGACCCGGAACCATCAAATAGCGGCGAGCATCATCAAAGCAATGCTCCAGGACTGGTATCTCAAGAGAGGAAAATATGCCAAACGCGGTATCACGGTGGATAAATACGCTGATATCGTCATCGAATGGGTCGAAGTCTACTATCTTCAAACAGATTAAGCTGAGTCTGACCGATTATCAAATACAGCCGAGAATCGGCTGAAATCGAAATGCTGGCATAAGGAGCATTTCGTGATTTATTTTCACCGATTTTAGATCGGGGATTGAAACGTATTAATCAAGGAAAGTCAGGAGAAGAAATGGAAGAACGATTATGGCACCAACATTACGACTATAATGTCCAAACAAGTTACCGCATTCCCCGCTTGACCGTGTTTGATCTATTGGGAATTTCGGCCAATTCACATCCGGACAAAGCCGCGCTGAATTACTATGGATCGGAGATCAGTTTTTATGAACTGCGGCAGATGTCACTGCGCATGGCCAATGCCTTCATTGAGATGGGAATAAAAAAAGGTGACCGCGTCGGACTTCATTTACCCAATATTCCTCAATACGTGATCGGATATTACGCTGCCATGTCTCTGGGAGCCGTCATTGTCAATTTCAGCCCCCTTTACACACCGGATGAACTGGTTCCTCTCATCGAGCAGACAGGTGTGACAACCCTGATCACATTCGATATGACGGTGCCCGTCATTAAGGAAGTCTGCAGCCGGACAAACATTCCCAGAGTCATTGCCACCTCCGTTTTCGATTTTATGGATGGGGCCGAGATCAGCACACCCGAAAGCCTGGGACTGGAACCCGGTTGGCACCACTTTTCTCAGATTCTGGACAGTAACAGCAACACCAAAAAACCGAAAGTGGATATCAAGCAGGATGACGCAGCCATGATCCAGTTTACGGGCGGTACAACCGGCATCCCCAAGGGAGCCCTTCTGACCCAGCTTAATATGGTTACTGGATCCTTCCTCTGCAGTCTGTGGGGTGGCGGCACCATCGAAAAAACACCAGCGGATAAACGGATAGTAATGGTAGCCCTGCCACTCTTCCATGTCTATGCAAATATTGTCTGTATGAACTGGGCTATGCTCAACGCCGCGACGATGATCCTCGTACCCCGATTTGAAATCGACCCGATCATGGATCTAATCGCCAGCTTTGAGCGGATCACCTTTTTTCCAGCGGTTCCCACCATGATCAGCGCCATCATCAACCATCCCAAAGCAGCAGAAATAGACCTTCCCAAGAAAGTACAGTTGCTGAACAGCGGTGGTGGACCCATTCCTGTAGAAATAATTGAAAAAGTGGAAGACCTCGGGATGTACTACGGCGAGGGCTGGGGCATGAGTGAAACCACTTCGCTGGGGATAGCCAACCCGGTTCTGGGACTGTCAAAACAAGGCTCTATCGGGATCCCGTTTCCGATGATGGATGCCAAGCTGGTGGACATTGAAACTGGAGAGAACGAGGTCCCCCAGGGAGAACCTGGAGAATTGCTGGTTAAAGGTCCGCTGGTCATGAAAGAGTACTGGGACAACCCGGAAAAAACGGCCGCTGAACTGGTAGATGGTTGGCTCCATACCGGTGATGTCGCGATTATGGATGAGGAGGGCTATTTCTTCATTGTTGATCGCAAAAAGGACATGATTATTGCTGGTGGATACAATATCTACCCCCGCGACATCGATGAGGTGCTCTACCAGCATCCCAAGGTTGCGGATGCCATTTCCGTCGGAATCCCCCACGAATATCGGGGTGAGACCGTCAAGGCGTACATTGTGCTGAAACCAGGAGAAACATGCACAGAGCAGGAGATTATTGATTTCTGTAAAACAAAACTGGCCGTCTACAAGGTGCCGAAACTGGTGGATTTTCGAGATGAACTGCCCAAGTCGGCTGTTGGTAAAATTCTGAGGAAAGTCCTCAGACAGGAAGAAGCCGATAAACTCAAAGGATAATCAGAGCAGACCCCATCAGATGAGTCGGGATTCCAGCTGAGAACCACCACCGCTCAATTAAGTATTTGCAGGCGGTTCAAGGAATCCTTGATTCATCTATATGGTCATATTTTTAATCGCTTACATGGTTTTATACTTTTCAAAACGAACGAACGTTCGATTAGTCTTGACAGGAATTGCCCTCTCTGCCAGAATTTCCTGAACGGATATGATCTTAAGTCTCGCAGTTAGCCATACACGGATGTATTGCTTGCGAAAATCCGGCAACGGCCTGACGTGCGTTGCCGGTATGAGCACGATTTATAATGCGCGGTGATTTCAGGCGCTATTGGACAGAAAATTTCAGATCAACACTATGGAGAATTAAAATGGCAGAACTAAAAGAATGTGTATTTATTGATGGTGTCAGGACACCTAACGGCAGAGCACACGCCGAAAAGGGCTGGTTTAAAGATGTTCGTCCAGACGAACTGTTAAGCGCTGTTTACAAGGCAATTTTTGAAAGAAACCCCAAGGTAAAACCTGAAGATATCGAAGGTTCCTTTGTGGGTACCGCTAATCCATCCGGTATGCAGAACGATTTGGGAAGGCTCTCCTGGATTTCTTCCGGTCTTCCGATCAGCGTCCCGACTCAAACTGTAACGAATCAGTGTCCTTCCGGGATGTCAGCCATTATGAACGCTGCCAGATCTATTATCTCTGGCGAAAACAGTATCATGCTGGCAGGTGGGGCAGAAGATATGGAAAAAGTAGGCATGGGCGCCAACATGGATTTTCCCCCACGTTTATGGGAATATCTGAACCCAGCTGAAATCCCCATGGGAAACACAGCCGAAAAAGTAGCCGAGATGTACAACGTCTCAAAAGAGGACATGGTCAAATTCGCAGCCAACTCTAACCGTTTAGCCGCCAAGGCACGGGATGAAGGCAAGTTTAAGAACGAGATCGTCCCAGTCATGGGCAAGCAGGAAGACGGAACCGAATTTCTGGTGGAAAACGACCAGTGGATCCGTGACAATCCCGATGAAGAGAGAATGATGCTGATGGAATCTCCCTTCAAAGAGGGTGGTGTCGTCTCTGCAGCTACTTCATCACCTTTAACTGCTGGCGCAGCTGTCGTGCTGATGATGAGCCGGGAGAAGGCTGATGAATTAGGTCTTTCTTATTCTTACAAGTACAGTTTCGGAACTCAGGCAGGTAATGACCCATCAGTGATGGGTGTAGGGCCCATCAAAGCTGTAGAACAGCTTTTCAAGAAAACAGGGCTGGGACCTGATGATATCGGTGCTGTTGAGCTTAACGAAGCGTTCGCTTCTCAGTCACTCGCAGTCATTCGTGAATTGAAACTGGATAATGAAAACGTTCCGTTTGATAAAGTCAACACCTGGGGTGGCGCCATGGCTTTGGGTCATCCACTTGGAGAATCCGGTGCCCGCATTATCGTAACGCTGCTCAATCGGATGAAGACTGACTATCCCGATGCAAAATATGGTCTGGCAACTCTATGTGGTGGTTTTGGAAACGCCAATGCTGTGCTGATCGAAAAAGTGTAATTTCGTGTTCTAAAGCCAGAAAGGCTTATTTCGGCCGGGAGAATCTCCGAGTTAGGGAAGATTCGGATCCCGGTCGATCCTGCCAAACACTACCCTGCCAATCGAACCAGACCGTACTATAACGTACACTCTCCTGAGCTAAAAACAGGTCCCCGCACCATCGATCATCTATCCTGAATCCGCTTACACTTTGGAATGAACACTTTAAGAGTTGTATCTAAGGGTCGGCTCAAAAATTAACTCATGTTCTGTTTGCAAAATGTCCAGTGTTTTTCAGCAATGTCCGGTTAGGTTTTTGCAAACAGATTATGTGAAGTTATTTTTGAACGATCCCTAATAGTGCAGCTGTTTTTTCCGGATGAGCATGGAATCATCAAATTTCAGCCCCTCTGGACAAAAACGTCTGATTTCTATAGGTTAATAATCAGAATCAGGTTACAGAGGGTCTCAAAACCCATTCAACAATAAAGGTCCAAAACATACGACTCTAAAATCCGCATTTAAACCGAAACGATATGAATTGGATTGCAAATCTTAAATGGTCGTTGGTCCTTATCCTATGCCTCACAGTTGGCCTGGCACCGTTTTCGCCGCCCCACATCTGGGAAAAACTGCAAATGCTTTTTGCAGGGGACCTGAAACAGTTGATTGATTGGTTTGATCTTCTCCTACACGGTTCTCCATGGATTTTACTCCTTTTGAAAATCGCTATCTTCGCGTCAAAAAAGGGTCAATCTTCTAGTTAGTTTGCGAATAGTTCCTTTTTTATTGTATTCTCCACTCTGCAGAGAGATCGGTTTTTAATTGTTATTTGACCGGGCTCGATGTAGGATACTG
>JABGPJ010000001.1 GCA_018645005.1 Deltaproteobacteria bacterium
ATTTTTTCTTTTAATTCACTGTCCAATTCAAATAAAATATCATAATGTCCTTTTTCCCAGTCGGCTAACCATTGATAGAATTTTTTCTCTTCCGGTATAGTCGATTGTTTGGCTCTCTCTGTATAGACAGCTATGGCTCGCGTCTCCATATCAATTGCCGAGGAGATGGCTGCGGCCTCATAACTGGCAGCTGAAATGTTTTCTTTGATTTTGGTTGATAATATTTCAGAAACCGTGGTTCCAGAGGCTTTTGGCAATTTTATAATTTTAAAAGCCTGATTCTGTGAGTAATAAGCGAACTGTTCAGACAAGACTTTTAAGTGTTCATCCTCTTCATCAGCCATTATTTCAAAAATTTGTTTCACGTCGGGGTCTTTCGTTTGGCTGGCAACTTTTAGGTAGAAAGCTTTACCTCTTCTTTCCAATAAAATAGCTGTTTTTAAAATCTCAATTGTAATGTTTTCTTCCATGGGACTCCATTTAAAAGTTTTTTGAAAACATCAGCTGTTGTTCAGAAATACTAATTGAAAACGCTCTTTACTGCCTGGAAAACGCGATCTCTGCTGCTGCGTATCCGATAGTCGTCTGCCTGGTCAATCCATTGGATGACGCCGTTCTCGTCAACGAGCAGTGTTGTTGGGATCGCCATCGCCTTGAATGACGGCGTAAGTGCGAGAGGAATCCCGAACAGCATGAATTTTCCTGTAGTGAATCCAAATGCTTTGTGGTGCTCAACACCGTATTGCCTGATGACTTCGAGCTTCGGATCCGCCAATAATTTCACACTCAGGTTATCACGCTCCTTGTGTATGGCAGTCTCCTCCACGCTGTCCTTGCTCAATGCAATTACGCTGACGTCGTATTTTTCCAAGTCTGATTGCATGTCATTGAAGCACCGTAACTCGGCGCAACAATAGGGTCACCAGCCGCCACGAAAAAACTTCAGCAAGATACGCTTGCCAGCCAGCTCATCTGTGTGAAATCCGACTCCTTCCGATGTTACCGCTGCAAATGGTAATAACTGATCGCAGACCTTAACTTTTAGATCGCCGAGCGGTGTCTTTCGTTGTGACAGTAGCCACAAAAACGCGGGTCCCATCATCAGGGCAACGGCCGCAGGGGTGATCACAGCCGCACCAGCTGACCCGGTACTCTGATAGCTCCAAACGATGGCAGAGAATGCCAGGCCGATCCCGACACATTGCAGGAAGACCGAACCTGATGGCCGCTCGGGCACCCTGCCACCAGGGATCTTCCCGAGATATACACCCCAGGTGCCCATGACCGCCATGAAACTGGCCGCAGACATACTCACAGCGATGATGTTCATTATTTTCTCCTTTTCTGGTGAAGGCTTATTGATTCTGAAACAATTTATGGTCTGCATGAGTCGGGCCAATATAAAACATCGCTCATAGCGCCTATAATTGTTGATCTAATCCCTTTCTGAGGTGTTTGGGAACCGTGCCGAGTTTACTGCACTAAATTATAGTTGATTCTGATTACTCTTTAGTCAACTTCCTG
>JABGPJ010000168.1 GCA_018645005.1 Deltaproteobacteria bacterium
GTTTTTCGTGCAGCAAACTTAGAAAATCTTTGAATCCTTATGCGCAGAGACGGGTTTTATCATTCTGCTTTTGTTTTGCAAAAACCTAACCGGACATTGCTGATATTTGTTGAGTTATGTTACCAGCAACACCTGTTTTGGAAAAAAAGTAAGGAGTTACACTGAATATGGAATCAATAGACGGGACGAATAGGAATTTCAATATTCTGGTTGTCGATGACAGCCCTAATAATATTCAATTAGTGAGTAAAATCCTTCATCAGGTCGGTTACAATACAATAGGTGCGCCTGATGGAGAGACAGCGCTCGAACTCATTCAAGAAAAACCAATTGATTTGGTCTTACTTGATGTTATGATGCCTGGTATTGATGGATTTGAGGTCTGTCGGCGTATACAGGAAAATCCGAATCGCCAGAAAAGAATTCCCGTCATATTTCTAACAGCTGTTTCCGATACAGCCAGCATTGTGAAGGGATTTGAGTTGGGGGCGGTTGACTATATCAATAAGCCGATTATTAGTAAGGTGTTGCTTGCACGGGTTGAAACTCATCTGGAACTCAGCCACCAACGGAAAAAGCTGGAACAACAGGCTATCATTGATGAATTGACTCAGTTATTAAATCGTCGTGGTTTTATCAACGTTCTTAAAGATCGTTTGAAGTTTCATAAAAGATCTCATATGATGGCCGCTTTGTTATTCATAGACCTGGATCATTTCAAGAAAATTAACGATTCCATGGGACATGATGCTGGGGACGATCTTCTGAAAAGAGTATCTGCTGTTTTAAGAAGTTTAATTAGAGAAACAGATATTCTTGGTCGATTTGGAGGTGATGAATTTGTAATTGGATTATTAAATATCAATTCACCAGCGGATGCTGCATTGATCTCGGATAAGATTATCAAGGAAATATCGAAGCCATTCATTATTAAGGGAATGGAGGTTTTCATCGGCACAAGTATTGGCATTACATATTTTCCTGACGATGCTGAGCAACTGAGCAGTCTGATTAAAAATGGTGATAACGCGATGTATCAGGCAAAGCAAGCAGGGAAAAACTGTTATGCCTACTATGAAAAAAAGATGGAAGAGAAGGCCAGACGTAAACTTCTGCTGGATTCAAGCCAACACCATGCCATAAGAAATAACGAGTTTTTTCTACTTTATCAGCCACAGGTATTATCAGGTACGGGAGAGGTATTTGGAGCTGAAGTATTAATCAGATGGCAGCATCCGGAGAAAGGCATCATACCTCCTTATGAATTCATTCCCATTGCTGAAAAAAATGGGCTTATCGTCCCCATTGGAGAATATGTTCTAAATGAAGCCTGCAGACAAACCAAATACTGGCATGATCATGGCTCTGAAAAATTTACAGTCTCTGTAAATTTTTCGGTTAAACAGTTTCAACAGAGAAATATAGTTGAAATGATCAAAATTTCCCTCAAAAATTCCGGTCTGGATCCCCAATTCCTGAATGTTGAAATTACGGAAAGCCTCTTAAAGGATAATGTACAGGAGACAATTAATAAGTTACAGGAACTTAAGGATTTTGGGATAGAATCTTCAGTTGATGATTTTGGAACAGGATATTCTTCGTTGAGCTATCTGCAAAGGCTTCCCGTCGCTCATCTCAAAATTGACAAGGCTTTCGTAGACAACGTAGTTGAAGACCCAACCATAGCTTCCGCTATCATTAATCTGGGTAAGAACCTTGATCTACACATCATCGCGGAGGGCATTGAAAATCAAAAGCAAAATGAAAAGTTGATGGAACTGGGGTGTCATCTTGCTCAAGGGTACCTGTTTGGAAAGCCCATGACAGTCAACGACTTTGAAGACTACCTCGGACAGTTGCCAGAAAGAAATAAAACGGTTGTTTCTAGGCCCTGAATCCCACGTGGGCGACTTTTTATGCGGTCGTTTGCGACACCTGCCCTGAGCGACTACCCACCCTGTTTCTGCTCTCAGCTTCATCTCAATTGCTTCACTTGCTCCGTAGTCCTTTAGGATCATCCTGTGATTTTGTTGGTTATCAGGGTCTTAGATTGTCTCATTCTTTGTCAGAAGAACCTTTATCAGGGTCTGAAGAGATCTGAGGAAAAAGATGAATAATTTCATGTTGACATTTCAATCGAACATGATAGTTAGTGAGCAACTGGCCATCAGCCATATTTGAAGTCTGATTCCGTCTACAAGGGGACCAATGATATTTATTAAAATCGCCTGGAGCAATCTGTTTCGCAATTATCGTCGCACTATCTCAACCCTGTTGGCTATTCTGGTAGGTGTGGGCGTGATTGTTTTTGTAAACGGCTTTAATGACGGCATTTCCAGCAGCTGGTCCAACGGTATTATTAATGGCAGGTCAGGGCATTTCAGGTTGAGACATAAACAATACAATGATTTCGCTTCTACCGATATGGAAAAAATCCTGATAGCCGATCCGGCCCGGTTGAAGGAGGAGCTGAAGAAAAATCCGCATGTCACTGCAGCTGCATCCCGGGTATTAATCAGCGGCCTGGCAGGCCAGGAAGAAAAAAGTACGACGTTTATCGGCGCGGGTTATGAAATGGAGGAGTTGAGTACCGTTTTACCCCTGTTCGGATCCGGTATTGTGGCCGGCGAGGGTCTTGAGCCTGGTGACCCGATGGGAGCGGTTCTGGGGAAGGCGTTGGCAGAAAGTCTGAATGCTAAAATCGGCGACGAATTGGTCATCCTGTCTAATTCCATTTATGGCGAGCAAAATGCGATTGTTGTTTATATCAAAGGTCTGGTGACCATCCCCGGCGCTATTCAGATAGAACAGAGTCTCATTCTGACCAGTATTGATCAGGTACAGACAGATCTACTGGATATTGACGCTGGTGCCACGGAAATAATGGTGAGGATTGATGATGTCAAAAACCTGGAAGCCGTTGTCAACTGGGTCAACGATCATTTTTCCAAACAGGGTGAGCCATGGGTTGCGATTCCCTGGTACGACGATCAAATGTTCAGGCAGGCCATGGGGTTTTTCAGGGGAATTGCTACGCTCATCTCCATCATTCTGTCACTGGTGGTCGGAATTGTAATCAGCAATGCCCTGTTAATGAGTATCTTTGAACGCATCCGGGAGATCGGGACGATGCGGGCTGTTGGCACCGAAAAGTGGCAGGTCTACCGAATTTTTTATGCAGAGGCGTTGATCACGACTTTTATTGGTATCATGCTGGGAATGCTGCTGGGTGCACTGGTAACCTGGGTAACAGGTGAAATCGGGATTGAGGTTCCTGGCCTCGCCCAGGGGATGCCGATTCATCCCAGGGTTTTCCTTAAAAACCTGGTAAATTCTGCCATCCTGCCTGTTATTGTCGTCTGTATTGCCATTATCTTTCCCATTAGATCGTCTTGCAAGATGGATGTCGTCAACGCTTTAAACTATCGCTAGGAGGTCGGCATGTTTTTGAGAATGGCTGTCAGCAATCTATGGCGGAACAAGCGCAGGACCCTGATCACCGAACTCTCCATTATCCTGGGGATCATCGTGATCGTATTTACAGGGTCGCTGACCCGCGGCTTATCCCAAAGCTGGGCGATGAGTGCAGTCGAATCTTTCACCGGTTCGATGCAGGTTGAACATCAGGATTATGAAAAAGAACGCAAGTTCAAACCACTGGAAACGACGCTGCCAGCCGGTCGAGAGTTGGTCGGGAGCATTGAGGCCTTTCCCCGGGTGGCCGCAGCGATGGGAAAGCTGAATATTACCGGATTCATCAGCAACGGCGACAAAAGCACCACCTTTTTTGGGGAGGGGATAGAGGTGCAGAAAATGAACAGCACCCTCCCAAAACTGCATACCCGTATCGCCGAGGGACGTCCACTGGGAAATAGTTCAAATGAGGTGATCCTCGGGAAAAAGCTGGCCGAGAATCTGAATTTAAAACTTGGCGATTCCATGATGCTGTTGGTACGCACGATGAAAGGCGGACTGAACATGGTTGAAATGATCCTGGTCGGCACAGAAACATACCCGGGTCAGAACGATTATGTTTCCGCACACTCAGTGGGGATGAGCCTGAAGGCCGCTCAGAAACTGATGAGAATGCCGGACCGGATTTCGCAGATTATTGTCTCTTATGAGGACTTTCACAAGGTTCCGGAGGTTGCAGTCAGCCTCCAGGGGACACTGAACCAGAAAGGCCGTCTGCCGCTTGTTGTCAAGGATTACACAAAACTGATTCCCGGGTATGAGATCAACAAATTTTTCAGCCTGATCGGGGTAGTGGTCGGCTTTGTGCTGTTTATCATTGTGGGTTCCGGAATCGCGAATTCCATGTTTATGGCGGTGATGGAAAGACGCAAGGAGATCGGTACCATGAAAGCCATTGGTGCAGAACAGGGCACCATTCGCCGCCTGTTCATCATCGAAGGGATGGTGATCGCTATTTTTGGGGCTACCCTGGGACTGGTCCTGTCGATTGTTATTGTCTACATTGTCCAGAGTATCGGAGGCGTACCTATCCCATCCGCTCCTGGCAGCTCATCGGGGCCCATTCCGATTCGACCGATACTGGATGTAGGCTCCTGTATCTATGGTGTGACGCTCTCAATGGTGGTGGCCCTGATCGCCTCATACCTGCCAGCCACTATATCGTCCCGGCTTGATCCCGTAGACACTTTGCGTGAAGAATAAGAGGAACCATCGACCCCAGACTGAACCTTAAAAAACAACAAGGACTGAAAATGAAGAACATTGTATTTTTCGCGGCTTTTCTGCTGTTAGTGCCGAATCTTTATGCCAAAATCGACGCAAAAAAGATTCTGGATGAACAGAAGAAGATGAATGAAATAAAAAGAGCGGAATTGCTGAAAAGAGATGGGAATCAAATTCTGAAGAAATCCGACGATAAAGTGGATGTTTCCGGGATTCTACTCAAATTTGAGATGAAAGTGTTTCGTAAAAAAAGACTGCGTAAAACCTATAAGATGACCCTCAAAACCCGGGGAACCGAGAAGTCGCTGTTGGAGTTCACCCATCCCCCCAGAAACCGGGGCCAGAAAATGTTGCGGGACAAAGACAATATCTGGCTTTATCGACCCAAAATCAATAAAATTATTCGGGTCTCGGGACGTTCCAACGCGGTGGGAAGCGACTTCTCGAACACTGATATTTTATTCGTCCGGCTGGATCGCGATTATAATGCCAGACTATTGGATGTCGAAACGTATAACGGTGAAGACGCCTACAAGCTGGAACTTCTGGCCAAGTCGGAAGAGGTGACCTATGCCAAAATTATCTACTGGATCAGGGTTAAGGATTATTTGCCTTTGCAAAGGGATTTTTACACTATCTCTGGACATAAATTGAAAACACTGAAATTGAGTGTAAAATCCAAGGTTTTTGAAGGAAATCCCGATACATTAACCATGACCAATGTCTTGGAGAGAAACAAAAGAAGCGTGCTCCATTACACCTACTTGAAAACAGGCAGAGTATTTGCCGATAAAATTTTTCGTAAAAACTCTCTGCTCAGGAAACGATGACCCAGATAAAAACGCTTGTCACCCTCTTCCTGATTATATTGAGCTTGTTCTTAATACCTTATGCCATGCCCCCGGTTCTGGCCCAGGAAAAATCGGTGACTGAGGCCCAGGAGCAGGATGAGGAACAGGCACTGGATGACGATCTGGATCAGGAATCAGAGCTTCAGAAACCGCAGATAGAAGGTAGGTTTCAGTTTAAGCAGATTGGGCAGGTCGTCAACGAAGACACGCGTATAAACCCGGAAAACGAGACCTGGGATCTGAAAGAGTCACACCGCACAATAAATATCTACGCCCAGATATCTGATTACTTCGACGATGAAGAAACGGTGCGCTGGCTGTTTAAGGGATACGGATACAGCAAATATGAATCCGGACAGGAGAACAGCCAGGATGATGACCTTCTCAGAATTGATGAACTCTACCTGGACGGAGCGTTTGGCAATTGGTTTGTCAATGTTGGCAAACGTCGTATCACCTGGGGGACCACATCGGTTTTTAATCCCGTTAATGTCGTGGTTCCTCCCAGGAATCCCCTGGTTCCTGATCCACAGACGGAAGGGCATCCGATGCTGTTGGTCAACTATGGCGGCGATCTCATTAATTTCGATTTGATCCTGACGAAGACTTATGACCGTGACTGGTACGGGCAGTATCAACGCTGGGGAGCCAGGCTGAATCTACTTTTCGACGATTTTGATATCGGTTTGTATTACTTTGACGGTGAGCCATACGCAAATAACAGCCGGTATAGCCGTATGGCGGCAGTATCCTATTCCAGCAATTTTCTGCAGGATGCGACCCTGTATGTTGAACTGGCCTCCTTCTCAGAGAATTATCGGTTTTACTTTAACGACAATGGTGTCCCAGAGGTCAAAGATGAAAGGATCTTCAGGGGTGCCATCGGTTCTGTGATCACATTGGATGGTAGTGCCTCCATTCTGGTTGAAGTTTTTCATAATGGAAGCAGTTACACCAGAAAAGAACGGGAATTCTATTTTAACGCTGTGGATACTAACCTGTCTGTTATTCGCAGTGAGTCACTGCTGAACGATTACCAGAAATGGGTACTGGGCCAGTACCAGATCTGGCAAATGAACCAGAACTATCTTTTGTTGACTTACAGCAAGTCGTTTTGGGAAAAGTATAGCACGAGTTTTAATGTAATCGTCGCTGAGGACAGTTCCGCAATCACGACTGCAAGCGGGTCCTACAGCATCTCTGACTATTATTTGCTGGATGCCAGCTTGAGGGATTATTCCGGTGATGAAAACAGCGAATTTGGCAATTATTATGTTTCATCCGTATTAACGCTGTCTTTGAGCAGCTCTTTTTAGTCTATCCTCCCATAACCAACCATCAAGGAGATGGCCTATGTCTATTGAATTCGCATCCGTCAGCAAACAGTATCAATTAGGAAAGACAACTGTCGACGCGTTGAAGAACGTGACGCTGTCCGTCAAACAGGGCGAATTTGTGGCTATCATCGGCCCTTCCGGTAGTGGTAAATCCACGATGCTGCATTTGTTCGGAGCCCTTGATCGGCCGACCAGCGGAACCGTGACCATTAATGATATCGAAATCAGTAAAATGAATGACAAGCAGCTGGCACGGCTGCGACGGGTCAACATCGGTTTTGTCTTCCAGTCGTTTAACTTGATCCCTATGCTTAGTGTTTACGCAAATGTGGAATTCCCGCTCCTGCTGATGAAAGTTAAGAAATCGGAACGGAAAGAACGGGTGATGGACATCCTGGAACAGGTTGGCCTGACGTCAAGGGCAAACCACAAAACCGAGGAGCTGAGCGGCGGACAGCGCCAGCGGGTAGCAATGGCCAGAGCGCTGGTGGGCAATCCCCGGATTGTACTCTCGGACGAACCCACTGCCAACCTGGATTCCAAAACAGGCGAGGAAGTGCTGGACCTGATGCAGGAACTTAACGAAAAGAACAATGTCACCCTGGTTTATGCTACACACGATAAGTCTATTATATCAAGGGCAAAGAGAATTGTGAATATTCTTGATGGAGAGATTATCAAGAGTGGCGACACTGCTGTCCAATCAGGAACTGATTAATGGTCGGGATCTTAAACGGTTTTCTCTTCACGGTTGAGCGTAATTTCAGTGATTTCTGCAGGCGCTCCCAGCCGCATCGGAGGTCCCCAATACCCCGTCCCTCTATTGACGTACAACCATGTCTTTTCATGTTTATATAGACCCGCAACAAATGGTTGCGCCATTCCAATCAGTTTTGAATAGGGAAAATATTGTCCACCATGGGTGTGTCCCGATAACTGAAGATCATAGCCTGCTTTTGAGGCCTCATAAACACTGATCGGTTGGTGCGCCAATAGAATTTTTGCCTCAGCTTCGGGGGCGCCTTTTAGTGAAGCTACGGGATCTGAACGATGTTCAGGGACCATCCTGCCTGCAGAGATATCGGTGACACCGCCCAATACCAGATTGGCGCCGCTTTTGGTTATCACTCTATGTTCATTCAACAGTACGTCAAATCCAAGTGTCTTGATTTTTTTCAGCCAGGGAAATACCCCGGAGTAATACTCATGGTTTCCGGTAATGAAGAATTTCCCGTGGGGGGCTTTTAACTCTGACAAAGGGGAAACATCTTTTTCAAGGAAGCTGACCGAACCGTCAATAAGGTCTCCGGTCACAACAATAATATCAGGCTGAAGGGCGTTGACCCGTTCCACAACCTCCCTGACAAATGCACCTTTGATGGTTGGACCTACGTGGATATCTGAAATCTGAACAATACGCAGCCCTTGAAACGCTTTTGAGAGGTGGCTTAAGGGAACGGTCACTTTTTCGATCTTAATTCGGTATCTTGCCAGCACCATTCCACATCCTGTCATTACCCCGGTAAGTCCCAAAATGGCAAAATTGACGGTTGTCCAAATCATTTGCCTGCGACTATCACCGGAACTGCCTAACTCGGAGCCTCCCATTGCCTCTGCTGTTCCGGGCAAAAATATCGATTGGATTTTGCTGATAATGAATCCACCGAGGAACACAAGATCTTTTAAAACGACAAAAAACAGAAGGATGGAAACAAAACCGAATGAAATATAGGCTAACCATGAGACAGCGTCGTTCACGGCTGTTTCTATCTGGTTAATCCGCATGACAACCAACACAATTGGCAATGCTGCTGCTACAAAAACACCTGTCCAAATCAGTGATTTCCATGGCTGAATAAGATTAAGCGGGGACAGGATCCGCCATCCGATAAAGGTATATAGGAGAACGAATATCCCTATTGCGATAAACATAAATGAAACTCTCATTAACTTC
>JABGPJ010000143.1 GCA_018645005.1 Deltaproteobacteria bacterium
TATACACTTTCTCCACGTGGGTAAAAAACCAAGTTATTTATTTCCGAACCCTTAGTAATAGACTTTTAAGTTTGTGACGTTTCTACACAAACTTCTTTTGGGGAGGTCTTTGTATTGTAAGTCCGTATTTGTTCGGGTCTGCAATCGCAAAATAACGGGATAGGCAATCAACCAATCAGCCACAGCGTAAAGAAAATAAAGAAAGTAAAGTAAATGTATTTGTTATTTCTTGAAAATACGGGATTTTTCTATTACGGTCATGGCGTTGTCAGTCTTTTACTTTAATATCAGAAAAAATCCATTAAGGAGCAAAATTTCAACCGTTTTCAAGGGCTTTACAGCCGCTTTTTATTTATACCAATAGCTTACCCTTAGATTTTTTTATTTCGCCCTGTGAGGCCTTTGTAAACCCTCATATTGTATCAGATACTATTAGAATTAATCTAAACTTGTACGGAAAACAGATACCGGTCAAATCCGTTAAAATCGTTTTATCTGAATTATAGATCGGTTCGGAAAAAACTGCAGCCGTTCTCAAAATATTGATTGAAATGGCCCGAACAAGGTTATAGATCAAGCTTAGCAAAATAAGACTAAGACCAGACATTTCATTTATTTGTATTTACTTTCATGATTATAACGGATATTTCTCTCGAAAACAGCCTTGTCGTACATGTTCCAAATTCCGATTTGGAGAAAAAATGGCAAAATACAAGCAAACTAAATGGATTGTTCTATGCCTGCTGATTTTATTTATTTTCATTGGAGGGTGTGCTGATACTACCCCAGACACCGGCGCAGATTCAACTTCAGACACCGGCGCAGATTCAACTTCAGACACCGATTCAACCTCAGACACTGACACCGATTCAACCTCAGACACTGACACCGATTCAACCTCAGACACTGACACTGACACCGATTCAACCTCAGACACTGACACTGACACCGACGCAGATTCAACTTCAGACACAGAAGCACCAATAAATCCTCAATTCGTTATAAACAATGGAGCTTATTCCACAAAATCAACTGTTATAACATTAACTCTCTCAGCCTCCGATAATGTTGGGGTTGTTGGATTCTATATTGCGAGTAATTCCACTTCCCCAACTTCAACAGATTCTGGATGGACGGCTATATCTCCAATACAGAGTTACTCTGATGTTGTTTCTTTTACACTAAGCACTGGAAATGGACTAAAGATAATTAATGCTTGGTTCAAAGACGCTTCAGGAAATGTATCTCTTGGAACCAATGATCAAATCCATCTATTAAATGATCTTCTGCCTGATACAGGGCAGACAACATCTTATTCAAGCACATTTGGAGAAGATCATGACTATTTGATCAATGAGCCTTCATACACTGACAATAATGACAGCACAATAACAGATAATAATTCTGGTTTAGTATGGCAAAAAGAAGTTAATGACTCTATGTATACATGGAGCGCTGCAAGTGATTATTGTTCAAACAATACGGCAGCTTTATCCGGGACTGCATGGCGTTTACCTACAGATTATGAATTAATGACGATTGTTGATTATTCAATCAATGATCCGGCAATTAACACAGCTTATTTCACAAACACAAAGTTTGCCTATTATTGGTCAAATAGTATCCTAGCTTCGGATGCCAATAATGTAAGAGTTGTCCACTTCGGCAATGGATATGTGAGTTTGGCGGCAAAGACAGACAATACTTACGTTCGTTGTGTGCGAGAAGAACAATCACAAATCGGCAGTTTTACGGACAATGGTAATAAGACAATAACAGATAATGATTCCGGTTTAATTTGGCAACAAGAAGAGGCAGGGCAAAAAACTTGGGATAATGCACTTCTCTACTGTGAAGAACTTACTCTTGCGGGAATGAGTGATTGGCGTCTACCCAATATAAAAGAATTGTTGTCAGTTATTGATCGTAGTGTTGCCAATCCTTCTATTAACACAACATTTTTTGTTTCAGCTTCTTCTTTGAACTATTGGTCAAGCACAACAGATGTAAGCAATACGAACAACGCATGGGATGTTGCTTTCCTTAATGGCTACGTGTTATTTTCTCAAAGCAAATCCAGCAGCTTTAATGTTCGCTGTGTTCGTGGTGGACAGTGAATGGTCCATTATTCCCCGATCAGTAAAAACGAAAAGTGTTTGATATTTTTAAAAGTGAAAGCCTTTTTTCTATAAATCATTCACTTGTTCAGGTTGTTTAAAAAACTGTGTTCATTATAAGAGTAATCCTTTTGGACCAATCAATAGCAAGACAGTGAAAAAAAGCTCCAAAATACGAAAACGACCAACCAGAGGCACCCTTCCCGATGTTGTTCTCAACTCTCAAATCATAAAAGAAGAATTGCCTTTACCGTTTGTGTTTTATCCGAATTGTGGAGGGGTTTATATTGGCTTTGGTGAGAGCGATTTTGGTCCTCCAGTATTATGTGAATGTGCAAAAGGGGCGATTGAGAACTACTTGCGCCTGCGAGAGAAAATAGACTTGGGTAATTACACAGACAGAAGTGTTACAGCTCCTTTATCTAGCCATGATTTCCCACAAAGACTAGCTGATGTTTCATTATCCAGAGGAAATCCATTGAAGTGGTTAAAATTTGTTCCCAAAGTATGCCACCGATGCAATCTTGCAACCCCATCTGTTCGGTGGAGTGGTGACGGGGCAAAGTTTGAGCAATACTATGGGTGGTATGTATATCAAACAATCAACAGATTAGGTGTAATGTCTGCACCTAACTGCATTTACTTGAATGATGTTTGTCCTCCCGAAATAATGGATCAAATCGATGAGTTTAATAAGATCCGAAAAATGGCTCAATTAGAACGAGAACATGAACCATATAGAAAACTTGAAAAGCTTAGCGGACAACTTTATAGAAAACTTGGAAATCACTTTGAAAACATTACTCGTGAAGAATTCGGATTTAGAAAAGTTGGGGAAGGCTGGATAAGCGAATCTTTACTTTATAAAATTATTTCTCGACAATACCCTGGGCAGGATATTATTAGGCATCATCGCCCTGAATGGTTGGATGGCCTCGAATTAGATATTTTCATTCCTGACATTAGACTTGCATTCGAATATCAGGGGCAACAGCATTTCCACCCAATCAAAGCATGGGGAGGAAAAAAGGCCTTAGTTGCCTTACAGGAACGTGATGCAAGAAAACGACAGATATGTATTAAATGTAACGTAAAACTTATTGAAATAGACTATACAGAACCTTTAACAGATGAATATGTTGAAAAAAAAATAGCTCATTCATTAAATTAGTGTTCACTTCTACTTACCTGTACGAATCGGAATGAAAATCCTAACGATTCGCTCTATCTGAGTTGCGGCAAAAGTTCTTCTATTGGCTATCCTGTCATGTAACCCCTTTCATACAACTGCTTTGATATTTTTAAAAGCTTAAGTATTTTCCCGTTTCCAGGCTTCCGATTGATTCCAAAAAGTTGAATTGTTGGGGAAAATCCAGAAAGGTTTTCTCAAGGGAAGTCTGGAAAGTTGCAAAATATGTTGCAAAATTCTTATTGCCTATTTCTGCCAAACATGGCGGAGGTACGTGGGAATCGAACCCACCCAGCACTGTTCTACAGCACCACGCGCGGTTTTGAAGACCGGGGAGCCCACCAGAGACTCATCTACCTCCGTTTGATCGGAGTGGTGTCAGAAGTTCGTCGTTTTTAAAGATGTTTACTTATTTCAATGCATCAATATCTCACGAGCATGTGTCCAACATATCAAGACTTGCTCGTGTCGTCAATCAAAGGAACATGAGATGCTTAGATCTAGATATAGGTTGAAGGTAGTTGAATAATTTTTTCAGAGATCATCTCAACTCGATCACTGTTGTTTATTACAATTCCGAGTGGGAGATCATTTTTCTCCACAAAGGCTTTTAATGTTTGAATTTGACGACGTTTTACAAAGCTTCCAAATTTAATTTCAAATGGAAGTACGCCAAAGTCTCCCTCTAAAATAAGATCAATTTCAGCTCCATTTCGAGTTCGGAAATAGTAATAGTTGACTTTTGCTGCATCAAGAGCTTGAACTCCCTTTATCACCTCCTCAGTAATGAAGGCTTCAAAACTTGAACCAACCGCAGGATGTTTAATTAATTGATCTCTATTGCGAATCCCTTGAATATAATGAGAAAAACCACTGTCTCTGAAGTTGCCTCTTGGCATCTTTATGACAGATTTACTGACACTTTTTTCAAAACTATGAATGTTCCGCCAAATATAACTACCTGAAGCAATATCAAGGTAATCACGAATTGATTTCTCGGAAACATCAAGCGATCTGGAGACCTGGGAACGGTTTATAATGGTACCATTTAGCGAGGATAACATGGAGATAAAACGTTGGTATTTGACTAGATCCAAACGAGGAAAAAGAGACCGAATATCCCTTTGAACATATGTCTGATAATAGTTCTCCATCCATGATTGAAAAAATCGGTCGCTGTTTTCCAAAACCGGTTCGGGATATCCACCTTTTAAGAATATCGCCATCATCTGATCATGATTGACTGGTTGTTTCAGATTTTTAAGCCATTGTTTGGTTTCATCATTAATTTTCTGCTTAAAAATAGTATAAAAATCAGGCAGTGGTAAATCGTAAATCTCATTTATTTTAAACGTTCCTAATTCAATTATCCCGACTCTTCCAGCCAGGCTTTCTGATACATTCTTTATTAATTCAAGGGAACTGGATCCCGTTAGAATGAATCGGTTTTTTTTTCGTCTATCAGCATCAATAACACCCCTCAATTCCTGAAATAATTGGGGATATCGCTGAGCTTCGTCGATGATGACAGAATGCGGATTTTCTTTAATAAAAAATTCAAAATCTTCAGCAATTAAGTTATAATCCTGATGACGTTCAAGATCGTAATAACGCCATGTCGGCCTTAACATCCTGGCCAGAGTGGTTTTCCCACATTGACGAACGCCGAGTATAATAATTACCGGAAAAAATTTTAGTAGTTCATTCAATTTATTTTCTAAATTTCTTTTTTTATCAGCCATATTCGTATCCTACGCACGAATAATACTGGTGTCAATATTTTTAATCAAGATTAAGGGATCGTACAAAAATAACTTGGCATAATCTGTCCGCAAAAGTCCCATAGAGACTGGACATTTTGCAGACAAAATGCCAAGTAATTTTTGAGCCAACCCTAAGCCCATTGATATTTCCCTATTCATTGGAAAAGCTAATTCTGCTGTATTGCGCAACGGTTTTTGGCTACCGGGCAACTAAACCGAAAAAGTGATTGACAAACAAAAACCTCCCATTTGAAACTGAACTTACAATCTAACATTACTAATTCAAGGGATTCCTTTGTTCCACTTAAGAAAAGCCCTGCCTGCTAATATTCTCAAATCCAAAGATTTTCACATGAAACTGAATATACCACAAGCGATACGCTGGACCGGTGACGAGCTGTATCTACTGGATCAGACAAAACTACCGGGAGAGGTTGTAGAAGAAAAACAGGAGACCATCGAGATGGTCTGGGAGGCGATCAAGCAGCTGAAAGTCAGAGGTGCGCCGGCAATTGGTGTGTCAGCAGCTTACGGACTGCTTGTAGGGATAAGGGACGCATTAGATCTTCCGCTGGATAAATTCATGCAGCACATCGAGAAGCAAGCCGCTTACCTGGACAGTTCCCGCCCAACTGCTGTCAACCTTCACTGGTCCATGGTCCGCATGGTCAACAAAGCGAAAAGCTTCTCTCCATCTTCAAACTCTGAGTTATACAAAGCCCTGACAGATGAAGCGGTAATAATTGATCAGGAAGACAAGGGACTTTGCCTTGGGATGGGTGAGCACGGCGCCCCTTTGATTAAAGAAGGTATGGGTGTACTGACACATTGCAACGCCGGTTCTCTGGCAACAGCCGGAATCGGGACAGCAACAGCCCCCATGTATGTCGCTCATCAGAAAGGAGTTCAATTCAGAGTCTACGCCGATGAAACCCGCCCCCTCCTGCAGGGTGCCCGCCTGACCAGCTGGGAACTTCAAAAAGCCGGTATCGATGTCACGCTGATCACCGACAATATGGCCGGGCATCTGATGTCCAAAGGCTTGATCGATCTTGTGATAACAGGCACCGACCGCGTTGCTGGCGGCAACGGTGATGTGGCCAACAAGATCGGCACCATGTCAGTGGCTATTCTGGCAGATCACTTTGGAATCCCTTTTTACGTAGCCTGCCCCTCATCCACGATTGATTTTGCATCTAAAACCGGTACTGACATCGAGATTGAGGAGCGGACAAGTGATGAGGTCACCTCTTTTGGATCCAGGCAGACCGCCCCTGAGGGGATCAAGGTTCGTAATCCAGCATTTGATGTGACGCCCAATCGATTTGTCAAAGGACTTATTACTGAAAAAGGCATTGTCTCAGCACCATACGATGTGAATCTCGCAGAAATGTTTCGTTCCCACCAGAGCATGTAGCCAACAATTCATGATGAAAAACCGCTTCAACCAGGAAATTATAGACCAGTACCGAAAGCAGTTCCCCAATCTTGCGGGGGATATGCTGCTGCGGATTGTCACAACTCGCCTCATTGGCCAGAACCCGGATCTGGTCCTCCACGGTGGAGGGAACACGTCTGTGAAATGTCGTGTTAAAGATATCACCGGGATTGAGCGAGACATTCTCTATGTAAAGGGCAGCGGGCATGACATGTCAGTTGCTCGACCGGAATCGTTCCCCGGATTGGTTCTGGAGAACCTGAAACGGCTGGAACAGCTTGAGGCGCTTTCTGATGAAGAAATGGTCAATCAGCTGCGGATCAATACCATTCAAGCCGATGCGCCTACGGCATCCATTGAAGGCCTGCTGCATGCATTTTTACCACACAAATATATCGATCACTCCCATGCAGACGCGATTCTGGTGTTAACCAACTCAAAAAATGGCACTGAGCGGATTCGGGAAGCGTTGGGCTCTAAAGCGGTCATCATCCCTTATCTAAAACCCGGTTTTCTGTTGGCCAAGCGTGTTTCAGAGGCCTCTAAAAACAATCCTGATGCAGAAGCGATCATCGCCCTGAATCACGGTATTTTTACGTTCGGGCCGGATGCAGAAACAGCCTACAGCCGCATGATCGATTATGTGTCCCGCGCGGAAAAGTTTATTGCCGGTCATCAGGATCCTGAAAACGTAACGAGTTCAGTCCCTGAGAACACCTCGCCGAATGATCAACAGATCTCCCGCCTGACATCTACGATCAGAGGAGCTTGCTCCTTCTTCGACCACAAGGGTAAAAAACATCGCTTTTATGTGGAACTGCGCAACAACGCGGACATGGTCAAGGCCTCACTATCCACAAACGCTGAGTTTTTCTGTCGTTCCGGCGTGCTGACCCCGGATCATGCCATCCGCACAAAAAACAGCATTGTCTTCATCGACACCATCCCTGAAGACAACGAAAGTTTTAAGAGAACAGTTGAAAAAGCAGTACAGCAATTCAGGGATGAATACGATACCTATTTTCAAACGCAGATAGCTGAAAAACAGATTCAGGTTTTAAAACTCGATCACAGCCCCCGACTTTTCATGGTGAGAGGGGTCGGCCTTCTGGCGCTGGGGTTTTCTCGCAAATGGGCCCGCATCGCGGCCGACATCGCCGAACACACGATTCGGGCGAAACAATCAGCCCTGAGCCTGGGAGATTACCAGCCAATATCCGAAGCCCATGTTTTCGACCTGGAATATATGAACATGCAACAGCAGAAACTTGAGAAAACAGATGGGAAAGAGCTTCAAGGGCAGGTCGCCATTGTGACCGGGGCAGCAGGCGCCATCGGTTTCGGCATCGCCGATTGTCTGTTGCAGGCCGGAGCGGTTGTGGTCATCACCGATCTGGACAGGACTCGACTAGAAACGGTTGAAAAGATACTGGCTGAAAAACATAACGGAAGTCATATCGAATCTCTGGTTTTTGATATTACCGACTACGGGGCCGTGGAAAAGGCGCTGATTGATGTTTGTAAGAAACTGGGGGGTATCGATATCGTCGTTCCCAATGCTGGAATTGCCCATGTCGCAAAAATCGAAGAGCTGGACCCCCAGAAATTTGCTCAGGTAATGGATGTGAATCTCATGGGCGTCTTCAACCTGATCAAAGCCTCCATTCCAGTTCTGAGACAACAACAAACCGGCGGAAATATCGTCTTGATCAGTTCAAAAAACGTATTTGATCCAGGCGCTGCTTTCGGGGCCTACAGCGCATCGAAGGCTGCCGCCCACCAACTGTCCAGAATCGCTGCCCTGGAGCTGGCAGAAATCGGGGTCAGGGTTAATATGATCAATCCCGATGCGGTCTTTGGAGATGAAAAGATCTCTTCCGGTCTCTGGGACCTGATCGGCCCGGATCGTATGAAATCGAGAGGGCTGGATCCACAGGGACTCAGGGAATACTACCGCGAACGAAACATGCTGAAAGAGACTGTGCTGGCAGAACACGTGGGGAACGCAGTGGTATTTTTTGCCAGTGAAAAGACACCCACGACAGGTGCGACCCTGCCAGTGGATGGGGGCGTAGCGTCGGCAGCGCCCAGATGACAATATGTTCAAAGACATCCCCCTGGCCCCCTTAAAAGGGGGAATAAGATGGGCTCCCTTTAAAGAGGAAATATGAAAGATCTCTGTTCCAAGGGTGGGGAATAGGATCAGGAAAAAATCGGGTACATTTTTTTATGAATTTTGTGAATTTATGCAGCAATGTCCGGTTAGGTTTTTGCAAAAAAGCTGAATGATGAAACCTGGATCGAGCTTATAAGGATTTATTAGATTTTCTTA
>JABGPJ010000175.1 GCA_018645005.1 Deltaproteobacteria bacterium
AAACAGCAACAGGAAAGGTTTTTTAACACAGTTAGTTCAGTCAGCGATGGATCTAGCGAATATTTTCCAGGATAATCAGAATAAGGATCATGCCCAGATAAAGTGCGAGAAAAGAAGCAAAGCGGGGTTCTAACATGAGCGGTCAGGCCAATTTCAGGATTACAGGAACTAATTTCGTCTTTAGTCCAGCAAGCGTACCATCGATTTTATTCTTCTGCTGATATTTTTTGAAGCAGGATTAATTTCAATCAACATTCATGACAGACGGCAGCCGCTCGAGATCACGGTTGCAGAATCATTCTCTCCAATGCCACAATATACCAGCAACAGGGCAGAATTCTGTTAAATTCTCTTGCCCTGTTATCTCAATTCATGTAATTGATTTATAAGCTTTTGAGAAAAGGGTAAAAATTTTACTTTCAATGAATTACCCGCCCAGAAGTACTTTCTGCCAAAGGCTTTCGCCATAAAGTGTGGCATTCCCTGCATTGATTATCCTCCATAAGGACATGTCAGTGTATCCAGTAATTTATTTAGTTGTTTTTAATCTTGGCTAAAAAGGGAGATTTGATATGATTCGAGTGAGTGTTCTTTATCCTTTCAAAGAAGGGGGTAAATTTGATCATGATTATTATCGTGATAAGCATATTCCATTAGTAAAAGACAAACTAGGATCAGCATTACGCGAAGCCAGCATTGATAAAGGAATTGCGGGAGGTGCCCCTGATGCCCCGTTACCATTTTCATGCATTGGTTATTTGATCTTTAATTCTATCGAGGATTTTCAGCAGGCTTTTGGGCCAGTTGCCGGCGACATTATGGGCGACATCCCAAATTATACGGATATTGAACCGATTCTTCAGATCAGCGAAATAGTCCAATAAAAATTGTTCTGAATGATTACAAGTAGTTTCCCCATGATGAGTCGTGGGGAAATACGAACTGGGTTCAAAACAAATCTCTTTCAATCCACAACAATCCACAAAATGTAAATCATTACGTTGAAGCTTTTCTTGTGGCTTGACGGCCATAGATAATTCCCAGTTTTTTCATTCTATGTCTAAGGGTGCTTGGTTTAATACCCATTAACCGTGCTGCACCATTTTTTCCTTCGATTATTCCATCTGCTTTTTTTAGGACCTTTTTAATATGCAGCTTCATGGCAAGGTCCAGGTCCAATGACTCCTCGCTTTCAATATTGGTATCAATAGAAGGGGCCATCGTTGATGCTTGACCAATCGGCCCAATATTTAACTGCCCTTCATTATTTAGAATCAACGCTCGTTCGATGGTATTTTCAAGCTCACGCACGTTTCCTGGCCAGTCATAAGCCACCAGATTTTTAATACTATATTCAGAAAGGTTGGTTAATGAGGTGCGACCCATATCGATGGATTTTTTGTGTAGAAAGTGATTTGCCAAATCTTTAATATCAATCTTTCGATAGCGAAGGGGTGGAATGTGAATGGGAAAGACATTTAACCGGTACCAGAGATCTTCTCTAAACTGCCCTTTCTTCACCATATCTTCCAAATTCCGATGGGTGGCAGACAGGATTCTAATATCCAATTCGATATGGGTAGATCCACCAACCCGCTCAATCACCTTGTCCTGTAATACGCGTAACAGCCTCACCTGTGCATTAAGTGGCAATTCGGCTATTTCATCCAGGAAAATCGTACCACCGTTGGCCCGTTCGAATCGTCCTTTGACAGTCGAATTAGCCCCCGTAAAAGCTCCTTTTTCATGCCCAAATAACTCACTATCGATCAATGTATCCGGAATCGCCCCACAATTCACTTTTATAAATACATCGTTTTTTTGGTTGGACCATTTGTGGATCGCTCCGGCGATAATCTCTTTCCCAACACCGGTTTCTCCCAATAGCAATACCGGACTATTCAGAACAGAAACTTGCTTGGCTAAGCCGATGGTTTTTTTCAATCCTTTTTCAGCACCAATGATCTGGTCACTAGACAAATATTGCAGTTCTCTGTGAAGATACTGGTTCTCGTCTGCCAAAAGCTCTTTTAATTCCAACAGTTCTAAAAACCGTCGACTATTGGATAGGGCAATTGCCCAGGGTTCTTTTAACAGGGATAACAGATGGAGATGGTATTTGGTAAAACGGTTTTTTCCATTGGCCCGCAAACCGATACTTCCCATGTATTGTCCATCAATTCTCAATCGACAAAACATCATCGAAGAGTCTGGTTTTCCAAGTAATTCCAACACATAGCTGGCAATCGATTGCTTTCCGATATGATTCAGCAACAAGAACTCCGGGAATTGATTCAAGTCCGCAAGAATTTTTTGCTCTTCCCTGGAAATAACGGCTTTCGAATCGTGTAAGTCCCCCCCCTCTTCAGAGGCAGATGCCATTAGAACAATTGCATTTTCCCTGGGATCAGAATAGCTCAGAAAAATTTGGTCTGCAGGAATATAATTTTTGATATAAGAAAACGATTCGTTCAAGACAGCATCAATTTCTAGACTACCACAAATACACAATGTCATTTGTTGAAAAAACTCTTTTTCATTCACAGTCATAGAGTAATTTTACACCTCCACCATATTCGATAGTTTTTGTAGATTGATCTTTAACATATGGTGGCGAAATCTGTCAAATATGGTGGGTCAACAATTTTGCGAAACGTACTTAACTGTAAATACAGGGAATTATAAGGTGGTATGCTTCATGCTTTCGGTAAGGTGGTTTATTCGTTCATTCTTGAAACAAAAACGTGAAAAAAGGAGAGATAGATGAGAGCAAGCCCAAGAGTGTTAACCAAAAGCGTCTCTGTTATATCGGGCAGATTGCTGGTTGGTATCTGTGTTCTATTTATGGCCATCATTATTGCAACGCCCGCCCACGCTTTTAAATGGCCAAGAAGCATTGTCTTCGGTACGCCGGCTGTTGGCACAGGGAGCCATCGTATGACATCCGCACTCGCCCCCATCCTTGAAAAAGACACGGGTATGAAGGTCAGAGTTATACCCGAAGGAAACGAAGCCAAACGGTATTTATCATTCAGCAAGGGACGAATTACGATTTTGTCCGCGTCTATATCTGAAATGGAGATGGCATTTTCCGGACGCAGCGGATTTGCGGATAAACCAAGAATGCCGGCTCGACTACTGTGGCACCAAAACGATACGCCATGGATATTTGCAGCACCCGGGAATACAAAACTCAAAGATATATATGCCGTTATATCCACCCCTGGCGTCAAAATTGCCACCGCCAATTTTTCGGCGGGTATGACCGCTTCTATTCAAGGGTTGCTTAACATGCTACAGATTGACAAATCGCAGGTCACCCTTGTTCCTTTTGGCAGTTATGGCTCTAATGTGCGGAGCATTAACGAAGGCAAGGCAGATATAACACTCCTATCACCAATTAGCGGCGTGACTCATGAAATTGCTTCTACACCCATCGGGATTAAATGGATGGATCTACCATTATCTGATACCGCTGGTTGGAAAAGATTCTTAAAAGACAAGGCAACCGTTATTCCAAGTGTCGTGACATGGGGCACAAAATCCTCAATCGGGCATACCGGCTATACGTCAAATTTTTTGTACTGGGTTTCCAGAGACACGGATCCGGAGCTTGTATACAATCTGTCAAAGTGGATTCATACAAAATATGATTCCTATAAAAAAGCGGATAAGGGCTTAACCAGAATGGAAATGAAAGTCTGGCGGGCATATTTGAATAGCAACCCGGCACCGGTTCATAGATCCACCGTAAAATACCTCAAAGAAGCCGGTCAATGGACTGCCAAAGACGACATCTGGCAAGCGGAGGCGGTTAGCAAGGTGGATGCCTTTAATAAAGCCTGGAAAATAGCAGTCAAAGATGCAAAAGGAAAACGGATTAAGATTAGATCCACCAATCAAGAGTGGCTAGATCTTTGGAGTAGTCATTCAAAAGGATTGTCACGCCTGGCATCCCGGCTTGATTAACAATCTGGATTATATGTAAAAAAGACTCTCAATCTGTTTTGAACCATGGATTTGGGGTTTTCTGTCACGGTTAACATCCATTTTATTGAGTTGTTTCTGATCCAGGTGCAGAAACAACTCTACTACTAGCGAAACAAAATCATCCCTGTCTTCCCACTTACGTATTTTTTATTACAGCAATATAGATATAGAAGAAGAGGTCAACCTATGCAGGAGCCGGAAACAAAGGAAACGGATGTTGTTGTTGAAATGACGAGATTCAACGTGCTTCCTTTACCAATGAAAGCATTTTTTGCAATTATGTCTGGACTTGGACTATTTATTGCGTTGTCGTATGTTTTCAATATATCCTTAGCGGGATATACAATGCTCAATTTTACGTACTTTACAATTTTTATCACGATCTTTGCCTCTCTGATCTTTTTAATTCTTCCAGCCCGGAGAAAAGACCTGCATCATATGCCATGGTATGATTATATGTTGCTTATTGCGACCCTGGCGATCAGCTTCTACTTTTTTCTGAACTCTGAAGAGATGTCCATCGCTGGGTGGAACAACATCCCCCTCGGTGTCATACTCGGACTCCTCATCCTGGAAGGGGGCAGACGAACAGGCGGTAACGTCTTTCTGGTGGTAACATTGTTTCTCGGCGCCTATCCCCTCTTTGCAGACTATATGCCCGGTCTACTGTGGGGGGTGTCGTATGATTTACCATCCACGATTGAAAGCATGATATTTACCGAAGAGGGGTTGATGGGGATAACCACGAAAGTGGTTGCGGTTATTATAATTGGATTTCTGGTTTTTGCCGGTGTTTTGATCTCATCAGGTGCCGGTGATTTTTTCCTCAACCTGGCGAACGCGATCTTTGGAAAATTCAGAGGCGGCCCCGCTAAAGTATCTGTTGTCTCTAGTGGTCTGTTCGGCAGCTTAAGCGGCAGCATCTTCTCAAATATTTTAGGGACCGGATCGGTGACTATCCCGACTATGAAAAAAATCGGGTACCCGGGACATTATGCGGGGGCAATAGAAGCCTGTGCATCAACAGGAGGGGTGCTCATGCCCCCGGTTATGGGGGCCGTAGCCTTTGTCATGGCAGAGATGCTGAATGTCGATTATGCTGATATCGTGGTGGCGGCAACCATTCCTTCTCTGCTTTTTTACTTCGGACTGCTGCTCCAGGTGGATGCATTTGCGGGAAAAGCGAATATAAAGGGACTTTCGCAAGATCAAATACCATCTATGAAGGAAACCCTTAAGGTTGGTTGGCCGTTCATCGCCGTATTTGTCTTC
This sequence comes from Deltaproteobacteria bacterium, assembly GCA_018645005.1. Lineage (GTDB taxonomy): Bacteria > SAR324 > SAR324 > XYD2-FULL-50-16 > XYD2-FULL-50-16 > JAHJRI01. The sequence goes on from JABGPJ010000175.1 coordinate 5,263, forward strand.
CTGATGTGGGGGCTTTTGTATATGAGATGGTCGTACATGACACCGTGGTATGCTTCTGGGCTGATGATAGTTCTCTCTTTTTACCGGAAAGAGACCCGGATGACACCGAAACGATTGCTGGACACCCTGTTTATGATCGGAAAGCTGGTCACCCAATCGACCGCGATCATCTTGCCAATAGGCTTTATTATGTGCGGACTTAATATTACAGGTGCGTCTGGTTCATTTACCTCCGGCCTGATCGCCCTGGGCTCTGGAAATATCTTTCTGGTTCTTTTATTAGGCCTGTTGGCGTGCTATATTCTCGGGATGGCAGGAATGGTCATTTCTGCCTATATCTTCCTAGGGGTTACCCTGGCCCCGGCAGCCATACAAATCGCCGACCTGAACGAAATGTCCGTTCATCTATTTATTATTTACTATGCGATGTTGTCTGCGATCACCCCTCCGGTGGCCGCAGGTGCTTTTTTGGCTGCCACCCTTGCCGGCGCCGGCCCGATGAAGACAGCTTTCACTGCCATGCGACTTGGAGTGGTTATTTATTTTATTCCTTTTTTCTTTGTCTTCAATCCAGCTTTGGTTTTTCAGGGACCGCTCTTCACGACACTCTACCTGGTGGTGCTATGTATGATTGGGATTGTATATATCGCGGCAGGGATGGAGGGATACCTGATCGGTGTCGGCAAGGCGAAATCCGTCTTTCGCCCGTTTTTGGTTATAGCCGGCTTTCTGATCGCTTTTCCCCAACCGGCATGGTGGTGGCAGACATCTATCGTCGGCGGCGTTCTTGCGGGGATTTTGACCGTTATCATGTGGATCGACAATCGAAAAACTGAAAAATCCCAAGCTGAAACGAGCCGGCAGGGAAACATAGTAGCTACCTAGAAAACGGTCTGAAAGGCGGAGATCCTGTGTTTTGAGCAAAGACAGGATTTCCCTGGATCCTCGTTTCTTCATCGGGTCCCCGGTCCTTTTGTTGACTGATATCAAAATTATTTTGTTCATCCTGCCCACCCCCCTATCGCAACAAGGTTGCTAAGCGGGTTCTAAAAAATATTTTATAAGAATTGAATGTTCTTGTGACGGGTTACCAATCTCAACATCACATTATTTCTACCTGTGTAAAACACCTGACTACACAGGTTGTAACAATATTTAAAGGTAAAGATATATGAATATACCAGAATTGGCCGAACACTCTGCTCAACGTCTTGGAGAGTGTAGAGTGATGGTTCATGAAGGAAAGGATTATACCAACCATCAATTCCTAAACTGGGGAAGACGTTTACACCGGGGATTGATAAATATTGATGTGAATAAAGGAGATGTGATTGGGATGTGTTTGATTAGCAATCCCATGGTCCATTCCATTTTTCAGGGAGTTTTCAGAACTGGTGCTGTTGCGGTACCGGTGATGTTTGCTTTGACCGCTCCTGAACTAAGATTCATTTTGTCCGATACAAAGGCTGTTGGAGTTGTGACCGACACCTTCGGTTTGGAAAAAATACGTGATGCGGTGAAAGGGCTGGAACACATCAAATGGGTTGCTGTTCTCGATGGAGAGGATGAATTTTTCGGTCCAATTCCAGAATATAGCATCAAAACCCTTATGGACAACGAACCTATAAAAATCTTGCCGTATATCAATGAGTATGATCTGGCAATGATGCTGTATACATCAGGAACAACCGGCAAACCCAAAGGAGTGATGTTAACCCATAAAGCTTTGTATTATACTGCGGAAGTAGTCTTGGAAGCAACCCAGCTGAAGCAATGGAAAAAAGCCCCAATTTTTGTTAATGCATTACCATTAGCTCATGTTTTTGGTGTCACCATCATGAATCTGAATTTTATGATGCCAGAGCATATTAAAGATGCGTACACCGTTCTGATGACCTGGTTTGACGCTGAAAAATTTATGCAATTAGTACAAGAGCATAAAGCCAGCCGCACCGCCTTGGTGCCAACCATGATTGCATTGATATTGAATCACCCCAAAGCAATGGAATATGATCTGACTTCTTTAAAAGACGTATCCAGCAGTTCAGCACCTCTTCCAATTGAGCAAGCAGGGGCATTTCGCACGTTGGTTAAAATTGACAGGATTAGAGATAATTATGGCTGCACAGAGGCCGCGAGTATAGCGACAACGTCTCTAGCAAAATCATGTCCAGAAGGGTCGGTTGGTAAACCGTGTTCAGGCATTGAGATCGCTATTTTCGATGAAAATGACAATCCGTTAGCTCCCGGGGAAAAGGGAGAAATAGTCATGAAGGGACCAAACATGATGAAAGGGTATTTCAATCGACCGGAAGCCACAGCGGAAACACTCAGACATGGCTGGATGCATACTGGGGATGTTGGATTCATTGATTCGGATGGGTTTTTATTCATCTCTGATCGTATCAAGGACATGATTATTCGCGGTGGTGAAAACATCTATCCTGGGGAACTGGAAGAGGTAATTTATGAGCACCCGGCCGTGGCAGAAGCAACGGTTATTGGAAAACCTGACCCGATCTATGGAGAAAAAGTCATTGCCTTTGTGGTAATAAAGCAGGGAGAGTCGGTCACCAGCGAAGAGGTTTTGGATTTTATGAGACCGAAAGTGACAAAATTTAAACTCCCGGCGGAAGTCAGATTTATCGATGCTCTTCCCAAAAGTCCTGTGGGAAAGGTATTAAAGAGAGAATTGAAGGAAGTAGTCGTGGGTACATCTAATTGAATAAAAAGGGATCAACGAAAATAAGCACATAAAATCGATTCATTTTTCAGAAGTATCAACGCCTTTGATAAACTTGGTTCCTGCCTCACCGGGAGCCAGCAGACCATATGAAGCGTTTTATAATAGCGCTATCTACCGATGAATGTTACTTCCGTTGAAATACGAACCCACCTTCCGACGGTAGGTGAACCCACCT
>JABGPJ010000137.1:0-6568 GCA_018645005.1 Deltaproteobacteria bacterium
GATTTTTTTTGTCTTTCGTTCGACCTGTTTCATCCGGTAAAATGGCAGTTCAAAATGTCCTACCAATTCCCGGGGCCTTCCGGAATCAATCTGGAACTGTCCAGTAAGTCGTAGTCGGTCAGTTACCTGTTTTTTTTGAGTTTAGCCGACCCTTACCCTCCCAGATACATCTGCTTGACGTGATCGTTGGCCAGCAATTCAGCGGCTTCTCCTTCGAGCACAATTTGGCCGACTTCCATCACATATCCCCTTTGGGCTGCACCAAGTCCCAGTTTGGAGTTCTGCTCCACCAGAAATACGGTCACACCACGCTGATTGATCTCCTGAATCAATTGCCCGATCTGTTTTACGACCAGCGGAGCCAGACCCAATGAGGGTTCGTCCAGCAACAGCAACCGGGGATTGGACATCAGCGCGCGACCCACGGTCAGTACCATTTGTTCTCCGCCGCTCATATTACCCGCCAGCTGGTTCATTCGATCTTTTAGAATGGGGAAGCGCTCGCATATCATGTCGAGATCGCTTTTGATCCCCATTTTGTCCTTGCGAATAAAAGCACCCATTTCCAGGTTTTCCAGCACTGTCATTTGCGGAAACAAATGCCTGCCTTCCATGGTGTAGGCGATTTTCATTTTGGCTATTTCCAAAGGTTTCCGGCCATCAATCCGTTGACCATCAAAGAGAATTTCTCCATCCGAGATTTTTTGTATCCCAAAAATTGATTTCAGTGTCGTGGTTTTGCCAGCCCCGTTGGAACCGATCAGGGACACAACGGTTCCCTCTTCAACATCAATAGAAACGCCTTTCAGCGCTTTGACCTGCCCATACTGGGTTTTTATGTTTTTCAGCGAGAGAAGTGCCATGTTTATTCAACTCCTAAATACGCTTCAATTACCTTTGGATGTGCCTGTATCTCCTCAGGAAGGCCCTCCGCGATTTTCATTCCAAAGTTCAGGACGACAATCCGGTGGCACAGGTTCATAATGACTTTCATGTCGTGTTCAACGATCAACACAGTGATCCCTTTCAGGTTGATTTGTTTGATGAGTTCTACCATGTTGTTTTTCTCTTCTGCATTCATGCCTGATACGGGTTCGTCCAGCATCAACAACTGTGGCTCAGCCGCCAGGGTGATGCAGATACCTAGTATTCGCTGATGACCATGAGACAGATTAGAGGCCAACTCATCCCTCAATTCGTATAGACCACTAAACTTCAGAATCTCCATGACCTTTTCGTCTAGCTGTTTTTTCCGCTGTTGCGTCTCAGCGGTATTTAAAAAATCCCGCATGAGTCCGAACCCGGTGTGAAGATGGCAACCCAGCAGTACGTTCTGCATCACAGTGTTCTCATTGTAAAGAACGTTTGCTTGAAACGTCCGCATCAAACCTTTTTTGGCAATCCAGCTTGGTTTTTTTTGAGTGACATTCACGCCGCCGAAAATGACCTGTCCCTGGGTCGGTTTCAAAAAACCGCTGATGAGGTTAAACACAGTGGTTTTTCCGGCCCCGTTCGGGCCTATCAATCCCACAATTTCACCTTTTTCAGTAGCAAAGTTCAGGTCGGCGACGGCAGCCAGTCCGCCGAAGTTTTTACTCAGGCCCTTAATTTCCAGTAATGTACGATTTTCTCCGGCAGTCATTTTTTCCTCCACTTCAGCAGCGAGCCCATCTTCTGCGGCAGGCTGATCAAGCCACCCGGAAGATAAAAAAGTATAAAAATCAAGATCAATCCCAAAACGATGGGCGTATACTCCTGAAACTCGATCAGCACTTCATCCAGACTGAGTAGGAGCATGCAGCCTAAAATGGGGCCCAATACGGTTTGGGTACCACCAATGACTGCGTACATCAGCATGAACAATGAATTGGTCCAGTTAAAATCGTCCGGGCTGGCGTAGGTGAAATAGTGGGCCCAGAGAGAACCAGCCAGTCCGGCGAAAAAAGCCCCGATGACAAAAGCAATCAGCTTGTACAAAAGAATGGGAATACCAATCGATTCAGATAACATTTCCGATTGGGGCAGGGACCTCAGTGTGATGCCGAGTCTTGAGTTATCCAGGCGTCGCATGACCAACACAGTAAAGAGTAACACCACCAACGCGAGATAATAAAACGGCATTTTGCTGCTGAAACTGATATGCAGGCCGGCGATATCGATAGGGGAGGGTTTGGGAACACCGAAGAGTCCCTGTGGGCCGCCAAACATGTCTTTCCACATCATCCAGATCTGCCTGAAAACCTCGGTGATACCGAAGGTGATCATCACGAAATAGGCTCCTTTGACGCGCAGAATGGGATAGCCGACAATCATTGCCAAAATGGCGACAGCCAGCCCCGAAGCTGGCAGACTGATCCAGAAACTCCACCCCAGTTTCATGGTTAAAATGGCCGAAAAGTATGCGCCCATTCCCAAAAAACCACCTTGGGCCGCATTCAGATGTCCAGTGATCAAAACGATACGAATGCCGAAGGTCAGAATGCTCCAGATAAAAATGATAATGCAGATGTGGAGAAAGTAAGGGTCTTTATGCACCATCGGCAACAGTATTCCTGAAGCAATTAAAAAGATCAGGATCCGGGTCGTCCAGGTCGTATTTTTATTCTTCATGACCGAATACTCCTGTTGGTTTCACCAGCAAAATAAAAATCAGGATTAAAAAAACTGCCATAATAGCAAAATGTGTCCCAAAATAAGTGGAGACGAAGGCCTCGGTCATTCCCACGACAAAACCGCCAATGACTGCCCCCAGCAGGCTTCCTGCACCTCCCAGTATAATAACCACAAACGCTTTCATGACCGGAGCCACACCCATGTATGGATTGACATAGAATATGGGGCCTACCAGAGCGCCTCCCACTGCTGCCAGCGCACAGCCGATGCCCATGGCCAGCGAAAAAATCAGGTTAAAATTCATTCCCAGGACCAGGGCGGCTTCCGCGTCCTGGGCCACAGCCCTCATGGCTTTACCGTATTTGGTTTTATTAATGAAAAAATATAACAACAACATAATGACAATACTAGTAATGATGGCTGCCATACGCTCCTGGGAGATATGAAAATTGCCAAGAGAAAGATAGCCCTGGAATGGTGACGAAAATGCTTTGTCGGTGACACCAAAAATGATGAGAGTCGACGCCTGCATGATCAACATCAGACCAAAAGTGACAACCAGGATCGACTGCAGGCTGCCTCTGAAGCGGCGGAGCAGAACCCGCTCAACGATGATGCCAATAAAGGCGACCGCCACCATTGTCAGGATCACAGACAGAATATACCGAAACGCGGGAGGCCCGAATAAAGGCAGCACTTCTTGATCGAAAAAAAGCCAGGCACCAAAACCACCCAGCATATAAAACTCGCCATGGGCAAAATTAACAATATGCATGATTCCAAAAATCATACATAAACCGGAAGCTACCAGGATCAGGATGAGTGATCCCATGGTCCCATTGATAAACGTTTGAATCAGCATATCCATTTCTAATCAATCTCCATTTATTCTCCGATACAGTCTCCATTCGGCAGTCTGAGAAGGCCCGTGTTCATTTTCACGGCCCAGCTGAACACTACTCACAATATCTCAATTTTTAAATATTCGCTGAGGCTATTGAACTTGATCTTTGCTTTGATACTTTTCAGATACTCCCTCCCCCCTTTACTGATATGGTCGATGCCTTCCATGCTCAGGGTCACCACCTTATCGATTTTTAGATATTCTTCGCAGGCCCTGGTTAAAACCGGGAGAGATTGACGATCCACGCGCCCCTCCAGTCGAAGGACGGTTGCTTTTTCGCTCGTGAAGATAATATCGATTCGTAACATAATTAAACGCAGGGAGCGTGATATTAAAAAGTGTTTTCCTTTCAGCAAGAACTGCACCATATCCATAAATCAAACATTACATAGGATTATGAAAACTGTGAGGGGAAGCCAAAATTAAATAGAAACGAAATATCGTCTTTGCAACGGGATTACGTTTCTAATAGGATTGACGAAATGGTTTTGATTGGTTAGTTTTGCGTCAAAACCGTATTTGTCTCAAATCCAATAGACATGAAAAAAACCTATGATTTCGATACCAGATCAGGAACAAAATGAGTCGTCTACATCTCAAAAGATTTTAGCACTGGCTGCTTTGTACGAAGGAGCGTTTTCTGTGGACTGGCTTCAGGAGATCTGGGGGGGCAAGGCTTCTCAAATCCTCAACGTTTTGGACTTGGGCGTAAAAAAGCGCTGGATAAGCCAAAGTGCTCCTGACCGGTTTCGTTTCACCGATTCCAAAATACGACTTGATTTACTCACAACGATGTCCGACTCGAAAAAGGAGGAAATACGTCAGCAAGCCGTTGAGATTATGCTGAAAGATCTTCCCGTTAGCGAGGATGAATTTCAGACAGCGACCACCATGCTCTTACATGTGAACAACAATTTGCAAGGTTGCCAATTCTTGTATAAAAAAGGCAACCAATATCGAAAAATATATCAATACGAAAAAGCACTGCAGTGTTTCACAAAGGTCATCAAGGATCTGGAAGTTTTAAAAGGAGATGCGGTAGAACTCTTGCTGATGGAAGCCACTATTCAGTATTCCAAGGTGTCTTCCTCTACTCTGAACACGGATCATGTTATTTCCGCGGTTCAAAAAGCAATTGAAATGGCTGAAATAAAAAATTATCAATCGTACTGGGTGTTGCTGAAAATGAACCTGGCGAAACATGAATGGCTAAGGTCTAATTTTCAGATAGCTATCGATCTGTTCGATGAAGGCTGGAGCGTCTATCAAAAACTTCAGGATCCAGAATTACGTCGTTCTATCCTGGTATTAAGTACATATTTTCAGTACTGGAAAGGGCGTTTTCGAGAAACCATCCATAACTATGAAACGCTTGCACCTGAAATCGAAGACCTACCCCAGAGCGAATTCCCGATTTTGACCCGGCTCATGATCGGATTATCCTATGCATACAGGGGACAAATCTCCTATGGACTGGCTATTTTAGAATCCCTGCGTAAACACTGCTTGAAAAAGAAAAATATGACCTTAGTCGGCCATATCAATGGCACGATTGCAGGTATATTATTAACTCTTGATCAGTACGATCTTGTCACCGATAATCTGGAGGTCGCTTTGCAGGAATGTACTGCGAACAATTACAATTATGGAACGTTAAGCGCACTGCTAGGAATGGCTTTTACCTGTTACAAGTTGAATGAAACGCAAAAAGCAGTGTCGTGGTTGCAGGAATTTCTTGCGATGAGCGGTAAAGTCCAGATCGGTTTTAGAAATATGCCATTCATCATGGAGCTTTGCTGGGCCATGAAACTGGGAGAATTCCCACAGTGCAGCGACTTGTCTTTGGAAAAAGAGATCGAGGATACCTTGAACAGTCAAAACATCTTCATGCGCGGGATGGCTTATTATTATCAGGCGCTGCTTGGGCAGCGAAATGGCAGCTCTGGTCGGGAGGTGATCGGAAATTTGGAGACTTCCATTAATTGGCTCAAGATCTCAGGCCATGAGATTTACCTGGCAAAAGTGAGATTTGAGCTGGCCAGAATTTACCTGAATATGGGACTGCTTGATCATGCGAAAAGCCTGACGAAGCTGGCAGGTGAATTTATCTTGCCGATAAACAAGGGGATGATCCCCAAAGATCTACGTTTTCTGGTGGAAGATTTGTCCGACCGCAAGGATTTTCTCAGTGCCATACTAAAGCTGAGTCAGGAAATGATTACCATTCGAGACTCCCGGGAGCTGAGCACACGTATCATTTCAACGGTTATTCGTATCACTGGCGCAGAACGGGGGGCTTTGTTATTGTTTGATGAAAAAACAGGAAAAATAACTCTACGGGCTGCGAAAAACCTGACAGAAGAAGATCTTAATGCTTCCGATTTCAGTTCATCCTACCGGATCATCGAAAGAACCTTTAAATCAACAGAGGGCATTGTGGTGGATTTTGAAACTGAAAAAACGGGGGCTGCACAACAGAGAAGTATTCAATCTTGCATTTGTGTGCCACTGATTCTCAGAGAAAATGTGGTAGGGGCGCTTTATTGTGATAATAGCTTGTTTCGAGGCTCTTTTAAAAATGAGGATATTGAAATATTCAATTATTTTGCTGCACAGGTGGCCATTGCTCTGGATAATTCCCAGGCCTATGCAGCCCTTCAGGAGATGTATCAAAAACAAAAGGAAGAGAATCGATATCTTGAGGAACAGTATCTGGAGAATGTCAACTTCGAGGACATTATTGGCAAAAGTAATGCTATCAACAGAGTTTTTAAACAAATCAGTTCCGTATCCAGAACAGATGCCACTGTTCTCATCCTGGGCGAGACAGGTGTCGGTAAGGAGTTGGTGGCGCGTGCGATCCACCGGGAGAGTGATCGCAGTCAGGGGCCCTTTGTTCGTGTCAACTGCAGTGTCTTTTCAGAACACTTGATTGCCAGTGAGCTGTTTGGTCATGAAAAGGGTGCTTTCACAGGTGCCGTCAGCAGGCAGATAGGGCGCTTTGAGTTGGCTCACGGAGGAACCTTATTCCTGGATGAAATCGGGGATATC
>JABGPJ010000137.1:6668-8100 GCA_018645005.1 Deltaproteobacteria bacterium
TGCTTTATAAAAAACCTGCCACCGACATCAGAAAAATTATGACATTTTTCAGTTCATGGGTATGGTACCCGATTTCAAACTGCGCTTAGTTTGAAAAACTGGCGGACATAGCGTACATCAATTCCTTGTTATCCTTCGGTGGTGGTTTGTGGCCGGATTTTGTTAACATGGTGACCGCTTCATCATCACAGCCGGTGGCACACACACCACAACCGAAGCAACGATCAAGATCCACCACGGGAGCATCCTCTTCACCCATCACCAGGGCAACCGCAGGGCAACGATCAAGACAGATTTCACAGGCGGTGCAGCGGTCCAGATTGAATTGCGGTTCAAATCCGGAATTGAAAACAGCCGCCGGTTTGGGTTGTTTTAATACTGTTTTTATTGAATGGCAGTGCCAGCGATCGCAGTTGCAGAGATAATTGACCCCCTCGGCTGTATTATGGGTCATGTGAACCAGCCCCGCGTCCTTGCACGTTTCCAGAATCTCGTATGCCTCTTGCTTGGTCAGTTTTTTGCCGCCGAGACACTCAACCTGATACTGCGCAGTACGAGCAAATGTGAAACAGGTCTGCATGGGTAAACCATGCGTATCTTCCCCGCGCAGCAGATCGGCATGGCGGCAGTAACAGGTCGCCACTGCAATTTCGTCGTTCTGCTCAATATATGTCTTGAACTGGTCATAAGTGTGGATCTGGTTGCCGGTGGCAACGGTTTCATTGACTGTGATCACCCGCTGCAGGGGAAAGGGGATCACGACGGGTGATTTGGCTTCCCAGGCGTCCTTGTACGCCTTGATGTAGTGAGCCAATTCCTTGTCCCGGTCTGTGGTGGTTCCCCGCATAAATACAAACTCAAATATGCCCGGAAGTAAAGGTACCGAGCGGAACAGCCTGAGGTCACCTTTCAGATAGGTGCTGCAAAGTCCTTTATCTGCCATCTGCTTCAGTTTACCCGCCAACTCTGCTTCGTCGCGGCCCATGATTTCAGCCAGATCTGCTGCAGAAAAGGTGTTTTGAGGCATAGCGTTGTTTATTTCCGCCTCTTCGGGGGAAAACAGCGCTCTGACCACCTGATAAAATTCGGGAATATCCATCCCCCCGTAAGCGATGCTTCTCTTGTTCATGACCTCAATCATATCCTTATACACTTGTTCATCCATGGTCGTCCTTTTTTTTATAGTAATTTAATAAAACCCGAAAACCCACAATAAACAGGCCTTGTACAGATTTCCGGGATTGATGCCGGATAGTATTCCTGTTTCTGAATCTGGATGGGTACCCACGTATAAAGCACCTTGGACCCGATTCATAACAAGGGATGGAAAATATACTGTACTGCACCTGTTTGAAGAATGTGCATTCTTTTAACTTTTGTCAAAAATAGATTGAGCAAACGGCACTACTTTGTCAACGATTAACAGGGGGGG
>JABGPJ010000093.1 GCA_018645005.1 Deltaproteobacteria bacterium
CTAATGTTAATTGAGTCTTTCAATATTGGGAGTGCTTGAAGGGAATCTGTTTTAGTTTCCCTTCAGGTTCCCATAACTCTACTGAGTACTGTATAAGAAGGGGGTCCAATGAAGATTACACGAAGAGATTTTTTAAAAAAAACAGCAACGGGTGTGGCGCTTGCCGGTGTCTCAGCAGGATTACCCGTTAATGTATTTGCAAATGAAAAGACCATAAAGATTGGTATGAATATCCCAATGACGGGTGATTATGCGCCATGGGGTCTACCAGGCCTTTATGGGTGTGAAATTATTGCCAATGACATTAATGCTGCCGGTGGTGTCAGGATCGGCAATACTGATTACAAAATTGAAATGATATCATTTGACCATGCCTATGATACTGAAAAGACGATTCAGGGATATAAAAAACTGGTTCTTGAAGATGGTGTTAAGATGGTCATGATGTTAGGGGGGTCGACTGTTTCGTCTATACTGCCTTGGGCACAGCGCAAGAAGATGCTGACAACAACCTTGTTACCCAGTGATATCACCCCCAAATCAGAATACCTGATCGCGACTTGCGAAAGCCACCCGCTCTACAATGTAACCGGAGTCGAATGGCTGGCTGAAAATTTTCCTGATGCGAAAACCGCAGTCATTGTAACCAATAACGATGTAGAATGGGGCCTGCAATCCGCCTCTACTTATAAAGCAGCCTTTGAAGTGGCGGGTATTAAGGTGGTTGATGTCAATCTGCACGGGTTTGATGTCACTGATTTTGCACCCATCGTAAGCTCGGTGCTGGCCAAAAAACCGGACATCTTCTGCATGGCCACCAGCTTTTACACTACGCCGTTGATGGAACAACTTTATCATCAGGGTTTTAAGGGCAAGATCATCTCCTGCACTTTGGATTACTATAATGAAGTTATCGCCAAGACCAGCAAGGAGTTCGTTAATGGCACTATTTTCCAGTTCCCGGACTTTAATGATCCCGCACTTTTGCAGGAAGGGATTCATTTTCCAGATCCCAATGGTTTCGATGCCAAGTTCAGAAAAGATCATCCCAATGACTGGTCTGCCGTTGCTTGGGAATATCCTGCTATTCTGCTGAATTGGATTGAAGGTGCCAAGGCAGCCGGCAGTATTGAACCCACTGAGGTTTTGAAAACCTTGAAATCCAATAAAAAACCCAATTTTGTATTTGGCGGCGGTCGCTGGTGGGGCAGCAAACTATGGGGCCTGGACAACGCCATTGTGGGTCGCTGGCCTGTGGTTGTCATTGAAGACGGCAAGGCCCGCATTAAGGAATTCAGAAGTCTTACCGGTTGGCTTGACAAAAACAGTGATGTCCTTATTAAGCACATGAAAGCGCTCGGCCTTCATACCGTCTGAGCAGTCAGTCCCGGAAAATAATTGGAGAAGGGGTAAACCGCTCCTTCTCTTCTTAGACTTGATGCAGAACGTCTATAATAAGTGAGGTGTTACATGGAGCTGATTCTTCAATCTATAATAAATGGCCTGATTCAAGGCGGTTTTTTTGCCTTGTTTGCCGTGGGCCTGGTGCTTATCTTCGGCGTCATGGGGGTTGTGAACTTTGCCCATGGAGAACTGGTCATGGTTGGTGCCTACACTGTTTGGTTATTACACGCACAAAATGGTATTCCCTTTATTCCTGTCATTTTGATCGCAATCATCCTTGTGACCGTGATTGGCTTATTAATGGAGCGTTTCCTGTTTAGACCCACCTGCAATGATCCATTGGCAGGTCTGATATGTTCGATAGGGATATTGTTCATCCTGCAGGTTCTTGCAACCGTGGTGGGCGGTGACGGCCCCTCAAAGCAAGTTCCGCCGCCATACCAAGGTACGCTGATTTTATTTGATTTTCTGCGTGTTCCCTATCAAAGAGTGTTCAGTTTTTTCGTATCTGCTGCCGGGTTGGGGACGCTCTGGTATTTCCTTACCCGGACCAAACTTGGCTGGGCGCTCAGAGCTGTTGCCCTGGATCGTGAGGCATCGGCCTTACAAGGGATAAATATTAACCGCATCTCCATGATTGCTATTGGTGTCGGCGGTGCTCTGGCCGGTCTTGCCGGTGCATTAATGGCACCCTTAACCAATATCAATCCTCATATGGGTCATAACGTCATCATAACGGCCTTCATTGTGACCATTGTAGGGGGCGTAGGCAGCCTGTCAGGCGCCGTTATAGCAGCAGTGATATATGCGCTGTTCCATACATTTATTACTGTCTATTTCGGTGGTGTCATCGCAACAATTTGTGGGTTGCTGTTGATGGTGGTTGTTCTGATTATCAAGCCCACTGGAATCATGGGCGTAAGGGTGAGTGAATAACAAGATGAAAATCATTATAAGACTACTAAAAATCATTGCTGTCATTATTTTCCTTGCAGGGCTCATTGTTTTGCCACATTATCTGAAATTTCATTATCAGGATTTGTTGATTTTTCTGACAGTGAACGTGCTGGTTGTCGCCAGTTACAGAATTGTGACCTTAACCGGTGAATGGTCGTTAATACATGCGGTAATGATGGGTGTGGGTGCCTATACGGCAGCCCTGTTGTTTAAAAATTTTAATCTGGCTATTTGGTTTACCTTGCCATTGGCCGGTGGCATGGCGGGATTGATTGCTGCATTATTGTCTTTTCCTTTGTTCAGAATGACACAATTTTATTTTTTGATAGGATCCTTTGCCGCAGGTGAGGCCATCCGCCTGACCTGGATGCAATTCATTGTCCCCTTTGGCGGTTCAGGGGGCCTAAGCGGTATCGAGCCACCCATGATCGGCAGTATCGACTTTATGGACCCGATTCCCTATTACTACCTGGCTCTGGGTGTCGTTTCAGCCTGTCTTTTTATCCTTTATCGTATTGAGAAATCCAGAATTGGTTTGACGCTGCATGCAGTACACTGGAAGGCTCCCCTGGCTCAGTCTGTAGGTGTTGATACCTGGCGCTACCGGGCACTGGCTTTTATTATCGGTTCATTTTTTGTTGGTATTGCCGGTGCCCTTAAAATCCATTATCTGGGTACCATCACTCCCAATCAATTTGGTATCGGGTTTATGGTGTTTATCCTGATATGGGTTATTGTCGGCGGCTATAACACAATATTTGGACCGGTTATCGGTGTTGTCGTTTTAACCATCTTCGATGAATCTGTCCGGGGGTTTGGTGAGCTTAGACCGGCAATTTATGGCGGTGTGTTAATCATTTCCATTCTCTTTTTACCTTTGGGTCTGGAAAGTATTTACACCAAATTTTTGACATTGTGCGGAATTGGTGGCAATTCCAGCGACGGGCCGCCGCCTTAACAAATTCATGAGGGTTGGTATAGTGCCTGAAAAATGTAAATTATCACAATTACCATGGCAAATCATTTAAGTTTAAAGCGAGACTTCCGTGTCAATATTAGAAGTTAGAAAACTAACAAAACAGTTTGGCGGGCTGACAGCACTGGCCGACATCAGCTTTCAGGTTAAAGAAGGTGAGATTCACGGTCTGATAGGTCCCAATGGTGCCGGCAAGAGTACATTGTTCAAAAACATTGCCGGTTTCTACACACCCACAAAAGGTGAGATCATTTATCAGGGAAAAAAAATTGCCGGCAAACCACCCCACGTGATTGCTAAAATGGGTATTGTCCGTACCTTTCAGGAAACAACTCTGTTTCAGGAAATGACCGTCTTTGAAAATGTGCTGGTGGGCTGCTTTGCCAAATCGCGCATTAATTTATTTTCTTCCATTCTCGGTCTTGACAAACAGCTTCAGAAGATTGCCAGGGAAAAAGTGCTGGAAGTGCTTGAATTTATAGGCTTAAGTAATCGAAAGAATCAACTTGCCTCTGAACTTCCTTTGGGGTCTCAGCGTGCATTGGCAATTTCCATTGCATTGGCTTCGGAACCCAAGCTGATGCTGATGGACGAGCCTTTTGCGGGTATGAACATGGAAGAAACCAAGCATATGATGGATCTGACCCGAAAAGTACAGGAATCGGGTATCACGATTGTGCTTGTGGAACATGATATGAAAGCGGTTATGGGATTGTGCCATTTTTTGACTGTGTTGAATTTTGGACACTTACTGGCAGAAGGGACACCAGAAGAAATACGGCATAACGAACAGGTGATTGAAGCCTATCTGGGTGGAGCAAAATAAATTATGTTGTTAGAAATTAAAGATATGCAGGTTCATTATGGTAATGTGGCAGCACTTAAAGGGATTTCCATAGAAGTTGGGGAAGGCGATTTTGTGACTCTGATTGGTTCGAATGGCGCAGGTAAGAGCACGACATTACGCGCCATATCAGGTCTGGATCACCCGAGTGCCGGGATCATTGTCTTTGATGGCAAACGGATCGAAAAGATGTCTCCCGACAAGATCTTGAAACTGGGCATTGCCCATGCGCCGGAAGGACGGCGGATATTCAAAGATTTATCAGTGATGGAAAACCTGCTGCTCGGCGCATTCGTCCGGGATGATCAAGAGGAGATCAAGAAAGATCTGGAAGCCATATTTATACACTTTCCCAGGTTGCGGGAACGTAAGGATCAATCCGCCCGAACCATGAGTGGTGGCGAGCAGCAAATGATCGCCATCGGTCGTGCCCTGATGTCCCGACCGAAACTGCTTTTGCTGGATGAACCTTCACTGGGACTGGCACCGGTCATCGTGCAGGAAATATCACGCATCCTCGTTGATATTAACAAGCAGGGGGTTTCCATTGTTCTGGTGGAACAAAATGCCGAACTTGCTTTGGAACTGGCACAGCACGGGTATGTACTGGAAACCGGCACCATCGCATTGGACGGTAAAGCTAAAAGTCTTATGGATAACGATCATGTGCGTAAGGCATACCTCGGGATATAACCCCATAGAATAAAGTCCTGTAACTATCTGCATTAATAGAATAATTTATGATATTGAACGGATCAACTTTTATCTATTTGTTGACAAGCTATTATTGTGTTTTTAAGGGCTCCAATTTGTATTTTGATGTCTTTAAAAAGTACAAAAAATGGTTCAACCGCTAAAGCCATTTAAAAAATTATCTGGGTACAAACTATTCGTTCTTCCTAATATTTCTTGTCAGCGTGAAGTAAAATAAAAATTTCATGGACGGTATTGAAACTGTGACTGGAATCTCAATTTATCTATGCAAAAGTGTATCAGTTTTGCATAGCGATGGAAGATTTAGACTTATTGTGCTTGAAATAACCTTGGAAATATAGGATAAAAAAATTAAAAATACAGCATTCTCCCATGATGGTGACTTTAATGAAAGATGAAGATAAATCCAAAGAGCAACTTAAAAATGAGTTGACTGAATTACATCGGCGTATTTCCGAGTTGGAAACGTGTGAAATTAAGTATGCTCGAACCCAGGAATCGCTGCGTGAGAGCGAACGTATGCTGTCCACATTGATCGGTAACCTGCCGGGCATGGCCTATCGCTGTCTGAATGATGATAACTGGACCATGGAATTCATCAGCGAAGGCAGCCATGATCTGACCGGGTATGCACCTGTGGACCTAATTGGAAATCGAACTCTTTCTTACAATGAACTAATTCACTCCGATGATCGTTACTCCGCCTGGGAGCAGGTACAGCAAGCTCTGGCAAAACGTCAGTCCTTTCGGATGGTGTACCGCATTCAAACAGCTACAAGCCAGGAAAAATGGGTTTGGGAGCAGGGTCAAGGAGTGTTTAAAGAGAACGGTGATCTGCTGGCAATAGAGGGCTTCATAACAGATATTACGGAACGAATTCTTGCGGAGGAAGCTCTACGAGAATCGGAGAAACGACTCAGGTCTTTGTTGGACGTGGTTCCCATCCCAATCGTGGTATTTAGCCTGGACGGCCTGGTTTCCTATCTGAATCCGGCTTACACAAAATTGTTTGGATGGACCATTGAGGAACTAAAAGGAAAGCAACCACCCTATGGATCGCCTGAAATTGAGATAGAAGTCAAAGAAAGCTTCAGAAGAGTCCTCGAAGAAGGAGGGCTTGTTCCCTATGAAACCAAGCGGATGACAAAAAACAATCGAGTTCTGGACGTTGTTACAAGGGGTGTAGTGTATACCGAATCTAAAGGCGAAGCGGCCGGGGTGCTCATTATCCTCAGGGATATAACCCTGGAAAAGATTATGGCTCGAAACAAGGGAGTGATACGTCGAATCAGCATGGCACTTCCGGAACATCCTGATCTGGAGGGGCTTTTAGATTATATCAGCAGCGAGGTCAAGCGGCTCCTGAACTCCGAAGGCGCCCTTGTTATATTGCTGGATGAAAATAGCCGGGAACTTTATTTTCCAGGTGCGGCTTATGACGATACGATTACCCAAAAAAGGGTCAAGGGAATTCGTTTTCCTATGGATCAAATTATTGCGGGAAAGGTCATCAAAACCGGTGAACCGATTATTGTTTCCGATACCTCCAAGGACCCCGATCTTTATCCCGAGAGAGATAGAAAATTTGGATACCAGACCAGAAATCTTCTTGAGGTACCTTTAAAAAGCAGCGATCGTACGATTGGGGTGTTATGCGCTATCAATAAGAAGGACGGGGATTTTGATCAAACCGACATTGAACAGCTGAGTATGATATCGGGAACCGTCACCCTTTCCATTGAGAACGCCAGGTTTTCCGAGGAACTAAGGGAAGCCCACGGAGAAGTGATGAGTTTGAATCGAGCCAAGGACAAGGTCATTAGTCACTTATCGCATGAATTGAAAACCCCTGTCTCAGTTCTCTCCCTTTCCTTAAGTTCGTTGGAAAAAAAAATGGCAACCCTTCCCCCAAAGTATTGGACGACCATAATGGAACGGGCCCGACGGAATCTGGATCGTATAATGGAGATTCAATATGTTGTGGAAGATATTATGCACAATACGCAATACACTACATCTCATCAGACGTTTTCAACTATATTTGATCAGTGTATTGATGAACTGGAAGCCATACTCACCGACGAAGGCAGCGAAGAAACTGTAATACAGCGTGTAAGGGCCAGGATTGACGCAATATATAATTCCAAGGATTGTGTTTCTATAACCATCCTTCTGGATGAATTTGTCAAGCAAAGGCTTGAGCATTTGAGCCCGTCTTTTTCCCACCGTCAAGTGAACATCATCAGTCGGTTTGAAGCGGTGCCGGCCATATGTATTCCTGCAGTTGTTCTCCAAAAAATTGTTGATGGTCTAATCAGAAATGCCGTAGAAAACACCCCTGACGAAGGAGAGGTTATGGTGAGTGTCCAAAAAAAAGGGAAAGGTGCTGCCCTTGTGGTTCATGATTGCGGTATCGGCATTACGGAAGAATACAAAAGACGGATATTTGAGGGCTTTTTTACAACCCAGGAAACAATGGCCTATTCAACCAAAAAACCCTTTGACTTCAATGCCGGAGGCAAGGGAGCGGACCTGCTGCGGATGAATATCTTTGCGGAACGTTATAATTTCAAAATCGATATGGATTCTTCCAGGTGTAAATATTTACTGCACAAAAATGTCATTTGTCCCGGCAACATCAGCAAATGCACCTATTGCAAAGCAAAAGAGGATTGTTGTCATTCCGGTGAAACCACCTTTTGGTTCTATTTCCCTTCAGTCGCATAAGAAGATCAGGATTGAGCGTCTTTACTCTCTGTTAAATTTTTTTCTAACTCCTTGAAGAATTGGTCTTTTTCTTCCCAATCGGGGCCGAAACGTTTTTTGAAATATTCGCCTAGTTTATCAAAGACCTTGTGCCAGACCGGCTTGCCGCCACCTAAAACCACATCCTCAAGAAATGACCTGAGTTCCACGATTTTATCCTTGGGAAGGAAAGAAACAGCACCAAGTTTAATGGATTGTTTCACCGATTCCGGTGAAACAGCATAGGCAGTAAGCATAACGGCTGGAAATCCTCTGGATACGGCTTCTTTTAAAAGTTCAAACCCCCTTACACCCATGATATCGAGAATGACAATATCGAAGTTGTAGCCGGCAAGATACTGAATGGCGGTGTTGTAATCCTGTGCTTTGCTGATTATACACATATCCAGTTCTTCTTCAAGCGCTTCGAGTACATCAGGTTC
>JABGPJ010000113.1 GCA_018645005.1 Deltaproteobacteria bacterium
ACGATCAGGTTACTTCGCATCTTATTTATTTTTTTACACTTTTTCCTGCTTATTATAAATGATGAAAATACAAAAGTCTATTTTTTATGAATCGTGATTTTGAGCAAAATAGAGGGCTTTTATTTTCAATGAATTGTAAAAATAACCGTTCTCGACCACCTATCAAACCGTTGCGACTGGATCAATATAGACGATATTCAATTTTTTGGCCTGAAATTTGTGTCGATTTCAGGGAATTTTTAGTCGATTCCATGGCAAAAAACACCAAAGAATATCTCTATATTACTCAGCAATGTCCGGTTAGGTTTTTGCAAAACAAAAGCAGAATGATAAAACCCGTCTCTGCGCATAAGGATTTAAAGATTTTCTAAGTTTGCTTCACGAAAAACCGCCAAACTCGCCTGCCTCGCTCAAACAAGGCTTATTTTCGCTACGCTAAACTAAGAAAATCTAATAAATCCTTCTAAGTTCGATCCATGTTTCATCATTCAGCTTTCTGCAAAAACCTAACCGGACATTGCTGTATATCACTACTCTATTTTTAGGAACATCAGGAAGATCTGGTTTTGGGGTGGCAGTCCCGGATTTGTCATAAGGGATCGCACAAAAATAACTTGGCATAATCTGTCCGCAAAAGTCCCGTAAAGACTGGACATGTTGCAGACAAAATGCCAAGTAATCTTTGAGCCGACCCTAAATCAGAATATTTGCTGCTAAAATGCTAAGATAATACCGGACGTTCTGCAGCGAATTCAGTATAATATCTTTTCTTGCAGACGAATATCCCGCCACAGGATGGTAAAATAAGGGATAATAGTTGAAGTGATGATGCAATCTGTGTATCGTGATGACACTTGAGGCGTCCATCTAATAAACTGATTTTCCCACAGGAATGGAAAATGACGATACTTCTCTCCACCAAAGAGGTGGCAAAATTTCTGAATGTGAATGAAAAAATGGTCTATACGCTGGTGGCTGAAAAAGGGTTACCGGCAAACAAAATCACTGGAAAATGGTCTTTCCCCAAGCATCTGGTGGAACAGTGGATTGAAACAAATACCATCAATTATCCCAAGCTTCAGCAGCCAGCGGCAGTTCATCAGAACCTGCTGATTATTACAGGAAGCAACGATCCGCTGCTGGACAGGGTGGTGACCCTGTTCAATAAAACCTATCCTCAATTTGCCGCAGTTTTCGGGAACATGGGCAGCATGGGAGGGCTCAGGGCCCTCAGGCAGGGATTGTGTCATATCGCTGCCTGTCACTTGTTGCAGGAAGATGAAGAGGAGTATAATTTCAATTTTGCTGATAGCGAGCTTGAAAACATGCCTGCCGTGATCAATTTTTGTAAGCGGGAACAGGGTCTGCTGCTGGCTAAGGGCAATCCAAAAGCAATCGGTTCTATAGCTGATCTGGCCAAAACAGGTATTCGCATTGTTAATCGGAGCCTGGGAACGGGAACCCGTCTGCTGTTTGACCGGGAACTTGAAAAAATGGGGTTGGAACCGGGCGGGATTGATGGTTACGATAAAGAGATGCCGAGGCATCTGGATGCCGGACTGGAAATACTGGCAGGAAAAGCCGATGCGGCACCGGGAATACGGGTGGTGGCTTCTCTACTGAACCTCGATTTCCTGCCTTTACGCTGGGAACGCTTTGATTTGCTTGTCCCCAAGGAGAAGTTCTTCGAACAGACAGTACAATCCTTCATCGGACTTCTGAACCAGGAATCTCTCAAGCCCCTTTTTGGGGGAAACGATGGGTACGACCTGAAAACAACCGGCAAAATTGTTTATCCGCGCTAATCTACATCGCCCCTCCCAGGAGTTTCTCCTTGACAATATTTTGGCTTAAAAATTATATTTGATGATGAAAAAGGAATTTTATATATAGTAATGATAAATGAAAAACGGGTTAATGCTACAACCAAGATATCGATGGGGGCGTGACACTATTTATTGTTTTTAAACAAAGGATTGAACTGCTTACATAACCAGGGACAATTGAGGTCCCGATTTATTAATTTTTATGCAAGGAAAGCGAATGAATATTGATGATATAAAGAGTATTGCCGTTATTGGTGCCGGGGATATGGGGCACGGAATTGCGGAAGTCGCCTTGATGGCGGGATACAAGGTTTTCTTAAGGGACATCAAGCAGGAGTTTGTGGACAAGGGTGTTGCCCGCATTAACCAGAGCCTGGAGAAACTGGTCAGCAAGGGCAAAGTGGAACAGAGCCTTTTTGACAAAATCCAGAGCGAACTGTTGGTCCCATGTGTTGAACTGGAGGATGCCGTCAAGGAAGCGGATCTGGTGATCGAGGCGGTTCCCGAGATCATGGAGCTGAAACAGGAGACGTTTAGTGCCATGGACAAAATCGCACCAGCCCATACGATTTTTGCCTCCAACACCTCCACCATGAAAATCACTGAGATCGCGGCAATCACCAAGCGACCGGAAAAGGTTGTCGGGCTGCATTATTTCAATCCGGCCGTACTGATGAAGTTGGTGGAAGTCATTCGGGGCGACAAGACAACCGATGAGGTCATGCAGATCGGGGTTGATTTCGTACTCAAAAACGCCAAGGTTCCCGTGAGAGTGGAAAAGGATGTAGCCGGCTTTATCGTCAACCGTTGCCAGGCACCTGCCGGTGTGCTGCTGAATGCGATTCTGGATGAGGGCAAAATTCAGCCGGAACAGATCGATGCGGTGATGCGGAGTATTGGAGCGCCCATGGGACCCTATGAAACTATGGATTATACCGGGCTGGATATCAGCTATCATGGCAGCCTTTATTTTGCCAAAACCATTCACCCCGATTTCGCCTGCGGCAAAGTAATTCAAGGGAAAATCGAAGCCAACGAACTGGGGAAGAAAACTGGTAAAGGTTTGTTTGACTGGTCACAGGGGCGGCCGGAGATTGATCTTTCCAAGGCGACCGATCAGTTTGACCTGATGGATCTGGTGGCCGTAAATGTCAATGAGGCGACCAAAATCATTGGGGAAGGTGCCTGTAAACTGGAAGATATCGATCTGGCGATTGTCAATGCTACCGGAGGAATGGGACCAATGGCCCTGGTGGCCGGCATGGAACCTGCGGATCTGACCAAGCGCCTGGAAGGGTTGGCCGAAAGATGGGGCAAAGAGATTTTCAAGCCCACACAGATGATCAAGGACGGACAGTATCGATAACGATACCCTAATTGTAGCTATTCCAATGCCCTGCTGAAGATTTCGCTCAATGATGGTGTCCCCTTTCATGCGGGCACATCATTGATTCAGCTTTACCAATGGATCTGGTAAGGGTCGGCTCATAAATTACTTCACATTCTGTTCGCAAAATGTCCAGTGTTTTGGGGGCTTTTGCAAATAGATTATGTGAAGTTATTTATGAACGATCCCTAAGTGTGGTGAATAGTTACCCCAAAATTAATAAGGAGCTAATGAATGAGTTACGAAAATATCAAGGTTGAGAAAAAAGGAAATATCGCGATTGTCACCATTGATCATCCACCTGCAAATGCCTGGAACCTGGCAACCACAACCGACTTTGAAAAGGCGGTTGCTGATGTGGAAACTGACAAGGACGTGCGCGTGGTGATACTGACCGGAGCTGGTGAAAAGTGTTTTTCAGCAGGATTCGATGTCAGCGATGCAGCCAACGGACACCTCACAGGCCCCAAAGGCTGTGAAATCTGGCGCAAACTTGATCGCTTTGAAAAGCCGGTCATTGCAGCCATCAACGGCTTTGCTCTGGGTGGTGGTTTGGAATTGGCGCTCTGTTGTCACTTCAGAATCATGGTGGATGCCCCTAAAGCAAAAGTAGGGTTGACTGAACTGAATCTGGGGATTATCCCCGGTTGGGGTGGAACTCAGCGGCTGATGAATGTGATTGGCAAGGCGAAGGCCCTGGACATGATTCTTTTCAGTAAGAAGATCGGAGCCCAGGAGGCTTTGGAAGCGGGTCTGATTAATCAAATTTCGACTCCTGAGACCCTGATGGATGATGCCATGGCACTGGCCGAAACACTGGCAGCCCGGCCACCCATCGCCGTGGGCGCAGTCCTGAAAGCTATGTCCGCTGGCCAATACGAAGGAATTGACAAAGGTCTGGCAGTTGAACTGGAAGGCAGCGGCAAGGTTTCCGGCTCCAAGGACAGCATCGAAGGATTTACCGCATTTCTGGAGAAACGGGCACCCAACTTCATCGGCGAATAAGATCTGCAGATAATCTCTAGCCCGCTGCCTGGTGACAATGCCGGTTGGCGGGTTTCCAAACCATTTCTTTCGACCTCACCTGAAAACCACACTCCACAAGGAAAAACTGCAATGGATTATAAATTTATCGATGTGCAAACAGCGGATCATGTTGCCACAGTCAGCCTCAACCGCACAGAAAGCCTGAATGCGATCAACCTGGAACTCGCGGAAGAGATTTCCAGGGTGTTTCGAGAACTGGACAGGGTAGATGACGTCTGGGTGATTATTCTTAAAAGTAACGCCCGCATCTTTTGTGCAGGTCTGGATCTTAAAGAGATGACTTTGGCGGACCATAAGGACATGGGCCGCTTGTTCAAGATCCCGGTTGAAGATCATTATATCTTCGACTGCTGTCATGCGATTGATGAATGTCGCAAACCAGTGATCGCAGCTGTGCATAGCAAATGTGTCGGTTTCGGGCTGGATATCTCAGCCGCCTGTGATATGGTTTTGTGCACGGCAGATGCATCCTTCACCCTGCGAGAGGCCCGTATCGGTATTGTGGCTGATGTTGGCGCCCTGCAGCGACTGCCTTATATTATTGGTCTGGCCAATACCAAACGCATGGCTTATACGGCGAAATTCTTCTCAGCTGAGGAGGTCGAACGCATGGGGCTGGTGGTTGAAATCTGCCCGGATATGGATGCCCTGCTGGTAGCAGCGAACAAGCTGGCCAGAGAGATCACCGAGAGTGCGCCACTGGCCGTTCAGAATACCAAAGAGGTCTTGAATTACGGTCGTACCGCCACTATTCGGGAAGGGATCAACATGGCAGTACACAAGAATATGCTGCTGTTGACATCTGAGGATTGCGCCGAATCTTTTACCGCTTTCATGGAAAAACGTAAACCCGCGTTTAAGGGCAGATAGTCTATTTTACACCATCTCGCCTGGTGGAGGCAGCCGGTTCCTGAACTGCAGGTTCCGGCTGGTCCTCTTTGAACTGTCGCATGGCAAAAAACAGAAACAAGCCGGTCAGCAGCGCAGATGTGAAAATGGATGTGGGCGTCGAGATCCAGATGCCGTCCAGTCCGAAAAACCAGGGTAGGATCAGGACACAGGGAACCTGGATCAGAACGGTGCGGCTCAGGACCAGAAACGTTGCCTGTCTGGCTTTACCTATGGCCTGGAAGAAGTTGGAGGCGATGACCTGAAAGCCGATCAGCGGCATCATCAGAAAGACGATGGGTATTGCATGTGCGCCCAACTCAACCAGTGCGGCATCCTCTTTGTTGAACATCTGCACCAGCTCCACCGGAAAGTGCATGATGAACACATAAGCGAGGCTCACACCCACCGTAGCGATTAAAATAGCCAGCAGCAGGGTCTTTCTGACACGGTCATAATTGCGGGCTCCGTAATTGTAGCCGATAATCGGTTGGGTTCCCTGGGCCATGCCGATGACAAACATAAAGATCATCATCAGCACACTGATATTAACCCCCGCCATAGAGATTGCCAGATCACCGCCGTGATTTTTCAGCTGTGTATTGACGATGGCCCCGACGATACTGTCAGCAATATGAAAGAGAAACGGGGCTGCACCAACAGCCAGAATTCTCAGGACCACTTCCCGCTTCAGTTTGAAATACCGCACCCTGATCTTGAGCAGGCTTTTACCACCCAGAAAGTACCGCATCACAAAAAGGAAAGAGATGAACTGTGCAATCACGGTGGCTGCAGCTGCCCCCTCCATACCCCAGCCGAAACCGAAAATAAAAATGGGATCCAGAATAATGTTTGCAACGGAACCCACCAGCATGTTCACCATCGCTATTTTGGGATTTCCCTCCCCCCGGATGAAGTTGTTCAAGCCGAAACCCATGGTCTGAAAAATCCAGCCCAGCATGATGATGCGAATATAGTCTCTGGCATAGGGTAAGATGGCGTCCGTTGCGCCGAAGATGCGAAGTGCGGGGATAACGAAAATCATGCCGATCGTCACCAGGATGGAACTGGAGATGATCATCATCACCACCGCATTGCCCATCACCTCTTCAGCCTTGTCCCGTTTTTGCTCTCCAAGGCGGATTGAGATCAGCGCGTTTCCACCGATGCCAACCATCAGCGCGAAGCCAAAACCGATCATCATAATCGGCATTGTAATCGTTGTGGCGCCAATCCCCAGCGAACCAACAGCGCGTCCAATATAGATTCGGTCAACAACATTGTAAAGCGCCTGGACCATCATGCCAAAAACAGCCGGAAGGGAGAATCGAACCAGCAGTTTCAGGATGCTCTGCTGTCCCATGAGATCGGCTTGATCAGGACCATTAGCTTGCATTGAATTCCATTTTGGTGGGTAAAGCAGATAAAACAGATTAAAAAGGAAGATTAATGAAGGGTTCTCATGATGTTTTATCGGGATGATTTTTATGTGTCAATAAAAATCGAGCATATGTTCTATTATTATTGACCGGTTTCATGAGCGCTTCCAAAAAGGATTGTTCCAGATCAATCCTATTGACACTCATTTAAGATCCTATATATGATACCAACAGTTCAACCTCATATCTGGCAGAATTGAAGCGGTTGTGCAATGCCAATCACGGGGAGTCCAGGTTACGGAAGACCTGATAATCGCAGAATATGTTCCGGTATTCGTTAGACAGAATCAGAATGATTTACAATTAAGGAGATAAAATGGTGGACCAACAGCAGGAGACGGTGGATCGACAAAAGGAGTTTTCAGGAGCGGGTCCCGTTCGTAGTGGATTCGAACTGGATAACAAAGCGCTGACCAAGTATATGGAAGAGAATGTGGAAGGCTTCAGCGGCACTCTGGAGATCAAGCAGTTCAAAGGTGGGCAATCAAACCCGACATATGAGCTCAGTGCAGGTGGGAAAAAATATGCACTGCGCCGGAAACCATCCGGGAAACTGCTTAAATCAGCCCATGCCGTTGATCGCGAATATAAGGTAATTTCAGCTTTGAACCAGACGGATGTGCCGGTGGCAAAAACATACGCCCTCTGTACCGATGAGTCAGTGATCGGCAGCTGGTTTTATATCATGGATTGTGTTGAGGGGCGTATTTTCTGGACCCTGGATAATACACCCGTCGAGCAACGTCCGGAGATCTTTGATGCCATGAACGATGCCATGGCCAAGTTGCATTCAGTGGATTATAAGGCGGTGGGATTGGCGGATTATGGGAAGCAGGGAAGTTATTTCAGTCGACAGATTTCTCGCTGGTCCAAGCAGTATCAGGCCTCTGTGGACGAACCCTGCATAGTAATGGATGAGCTCATTGCTTATTTGACAGAAAATATTCCTGAAAATGATGAAACCTCAATTGTACATGGGGATTACCGTATTGATAATATGATCTTTCATCCCACAGAGCCCAGGATATTGGCCATTTTGGACTGGGAACTCTCGACCTTGGGACATCCCCTATCGGATTTTAGCTACTCCTGTATGGCCTGGTATTTGCCAGGCGGTGACGGCGGGAATGGTGTTCTGGGTTTGGATTTTGAAACCCAGCGCATACCGACTGAACAGGATTATATTGATGCATATTGCAGAAGAACGGGACGAACCAGCATCGATAACTGGCACTATTATATGGCGTTTAACTTTTTCCGCCTCTCAGGGATTACCTTTGGTATCGCAGGACGGGTCAGGGATGGAACAGCGTCCAGCCCGCAGGCGATCGCAACTGGCGCAATGGCAGAACCACTGGCAGAACAGGGCATGGCGCAGGTCCGGAAAATCTAATCCCGGGCTGGTTTCTGATTCTCGTTTTAAAAGACGTTTTCCCGAGGAAAACGTCTGGATACAGCTTGTCCCACATCACCCCCTTCCCCAGACACTTTGAAATCTTAAAACCTTTTTAACTATTCACCACTTTTCGGGAATCGAGGGAACTCATGCTTAATAGTGACAAATTTTATTAAAAACAATGGATCAGGAGCAAACCTTATGAGCCTGACAAAACGGATAGTCATCATTATTGTACTGTTGTCGCTGGTTTTAACATTTGCAGTTCGCCAGGCGGTTCTGAAACTGAAAGACGGTGCCCAGGCGTATTTGTTCGGATATTCATTTTTCTGGATGGTAGCTGGACGTTACCAGCCATCGAACGGATAGAGTGAGATCCCTGCAGTGAGGTCAGACAATTCGTTTGCTTATTTATTTTAAAAAGAACGGGGACAATGAGAGTTGAAGAGAAGGAGAATATATGAAACAAGGATGTTTTTTATTGATCGCAATCTGCGGGTTGATTCTCGGGTCCTGCGAAAAAGCGCCGGAGAAGACCCCGGGAGCGGATGCACTGGGTCATACACCACCAACGAAATATACCATCCAGGTCAATGCCAAAGTAGCAGAGTCCCTGCCTTTAGATGATCAACAAGATTTCAAAGATGCCCGGCGGGGATTGATCGCCAGCGATTCCGATCTGAGAGTTACGGGTGCGAATGGACAGAAGCTCTGGGACCAGACGGCTTATCGCTTCATCAAGGGCAAAGCCCCGGGAAGTGTGAACCCCAGTCTCTGGCGCCAGGCAAAACTCAACAGCATCCACGGCCTCTTTAAGGTAACCAGAGGGGTTTATCAGTTGCGTGGATTCGGGTTGTCCAATATGACGGTAATCGAGGGGAAAACCGGCTGGATACTTGTCGACACCTTTACGGCCAGGGAGACTGCTGCCAGGGCCTTTGGATTTCTAAAAAAACATCTGCCAGAAAAACCCATTGTCGCCGTGATCTTCACTCACAGTCATGCAGATCATTTTGGTGGTGTCAGAGCCATTCTCAGCCCTCAAGAGGTCGCTGACAGAAAGGTGCGGGTTATTGCCCCACAGGGTTTTATGGAGGAATCGGTCAGTGAGAATGTCCTGGCCGGAATTGCAATGGGACGCAGGGCCCAATACATGTATGGCAGCCGCCTGGCTGTTTCCGAACGGGGACATGTGGGCTCGGGTTTGGGAAAAGAGACCCCCATGGGAACGATTGGGATTTTGAACCCGACCGAGTTGATCTCCAGCACCCCTCAAAAGAAAACCATTGATGGTCTGCAGTTCATTTTTCAATATGCTCCAGATTCGGAAGCCCCGGCCGAGATGACCTTCTATCTGCCGGAACTTAAGGCGTTTTGCGGCGCGGAAATTGTCTCGAAAACCCTGCACAACCTTTATACACTGAGGGGCGCCAAGGTCAGGGATGCTCTCAAATGGAGCAATTACATTGATGAATCCATCCAGCTCTTTGGTGATGTCGAGGTTTACTTTGGCACCCATCACTGGCCAGTCTGGGATAATCACCAGGTAATAGAATTTCTGAAGAAGCAACGGGATGTTTATAAGTATATTCATGATCAATCGGTTCGCATGGCTAACAACGGTCTAACCTCCAGGGAGATCGCAGAGGAACTGAAACTGCCGGAATCGCTGCATACAACCTTTTCCAATCGGGGATATTATGGCTCAATGAGTCACAACGCCAAAGCGGTCTACCAGCACTATTTCGGCTGGTACGATGCCAATCCGGCCAACCTCAACCCACTGCCGCCAGTCGCAGCGGCGACACGTTATGTCCGCTTCATGGGTGGGGCTGAAAACGTGATTAAACAGGCCCAGGCGTCATTTGATGAAGGGGAATACCGCTGGGTCGCTGAGGTGCTTAACCATCTGGTGTTTGCGGATCCGGATAACTCAACGGCTAAATCTCTGCTGGCCCGGGCCTATGACCAGCTTGGGTACCAGTCAGAATCCGGACCCTGGCGGGATGTTTACCTGACGGCTGCCTTTGAGTTGCGACATGGCAAGCCGGAAAAAGGATATGACATTGCCAGTGCTTTGGATCTTTTGAAAGAGACCCCTATTCCCCGTTTTCTGGAATCCATGGCAGCCCGGATTGATGGGCCGGCAGCAGACGGGATGGAGATGACGGTGAATGTAATTTTCACAGATCTCAAACAGAGTTACGTCATGAGCCTCGAAAATGGGGTACTGCATCATCGGCAGGCGCCCCCGGAAACTGGGGCTAACGCCTCGGTTGAGCTGACCCATGATCTCTATCTGCAGCTGGCCATCAACAAATTGAGTATCAAGGAGCTGGTGATGTCCGACGACGTTAAATTCACAGGTAGCAAGATCGACCTGATCCGCTTTTTTGCCCTGATCAAACAGCCCGCCGGCGATTTTGCCATCGTGACCCCTTAATATCTGCATCTCAGACAGGTGATCGGGCTTGTCTGAGAAACTTTATTTTTGAAAAAAATTTAACTCAGGGATCGTTCAAAAATAACTTCACATAATCTATTTGCAAAAGTCCTAAAAGCACTGGACATTTTGCAAACAGAATGTCAACTAATTTTTGAGCCGACCCTTAGGCAGTATATATGCTGCCGGAGCAATAGGGCAAAGAGGGATATGCATTGATTTATTTCGCCAGATATGATGTTATCAATTAGCCATCAGTAAATGAGGCAACAAGTGCTTTTTCTGTTTCAATTAAACGAAATCACGATGTAGCCCATACTTTATATTAGAATAAACCAACCACATGAAGCCACTCCGATCAAGGTTTATATCTTTTCTGTTACTGATATCTGTTTTTGCTCTTCCCAGAGGATTGCTGGCTCGATCAGTTCCCATAGTTGAGAAAGGAATCCTGGATCTCCGCAACTGGCAGTTTGGAGAACAAGGACCTATCAGGCTGGATGGAGAATGGATGTTTTTCTGGCAACATCTCTATCCGCCACAAGTCTTTTCCAGCGAGAATGCCCCGACACCCACTGGATTTCTGAAAGTTCCGGGAAACTGGAATAAAATGGTTGTAGATGGAAAACGGATTTCTGGCGATGGTTTTGCTACGTATCGATTGAAAGTATTATTGAATTCGGACTATGATGTTCAGGGCCTGACACTGCCGGTATCCATTGAGAAAAAAGAGATACCCTATAAGGCCCTCGGTCTGCGGTTCATGTTCGTACAGACAGCTTTTACGGTTTACGTCAACGGACAGAAAGTCACATCTGCCGGAACAGTCGGAATCTCTTCAGAAAATTCACATCCGCAGTATTTGCCTCATACCACCGGTCTTTTAACAGATAGCGGTCAACTGGATATTGTGATTCACGTTTCCAACTTTCACCATCGAAAAGGGGGACTTGAATCTGCCATACTGCTTGGTTATGAAAAGGATGTTCGGGATCGCAGGCAGAAAAGTCTGTATCTGGATGTTTTCCTTTTCAGTAGCCTCATTATCATGGGTTTTTACTACCTGGGGGTTTTTCTTCTAAGGACCCAGGAGCGCGGACCCCTTTATTTCAGCCTGCTTTGTTTTCTGATGGCTGTACGTTCCTTTGTGGTGGGAGATTATTATATTTTGACGGTCTTTCCCCAAATTCCCTGGGAATTTCTGTTGAAGATAGAGTACGTGACGTTTCTGCTGCCGATGATGCTGTTCAGCCTTTTTCTGAAAGCTTTTTACCCGGCTGAAATCAATCTGCCCGCATTGAAGATTTTTTCCGGACTGACGCTTCTGCCGGTGCTGATTGTCCTGGGGACTAAGGTCGGAATATTTTCATTTATCATCCTTCCATATCAAATTATGGCGCTGGCCTGGGGCCTTTACCTGGTATTCGTACTGGTACTGGCTGTTAAACGGCAGCGCAGAGGGAGCGTGTTGTTGCTTCTGGGTGGATTGGCGTTTTTCATTTCCGGGCTGAACGATTTGGCATACAATCAGCTCATTCTGAAAACGGGCATGTTTTTCCCTCTAGGGCTGTTTATCTTCATTTTGTTCATGTCCTTTGTATTGGCTCAGCGTTCTGCAATCGCTTTTTCCAAAGTGGAGCAGTTATCCAACAATCTGGAAGAAGAGGTTGTCGCAAGAACTCGACAACTTTCACTCAGTAACAATCAGTTGAAGCGGCTTCTGCATATCCTTTGTCATGATCTGCAGAACCCTCTGGCTAATGTTCAGGGGATCATCCAGCTTAGCCGGGATGACCCGACGCTGTTTGAAGAATTGATCCCTTATGCGTCTACATCTGTCGATAATGGGCTGGCCATCATTGAACTGGTGAGGGAGATTCGTGTTCTGGAGGATAAAAAGCTGAAACTGAAACTGGAAGATCTGACCCTGTCGGATCTTGTGAATGCGTCTCAGCAGATGCTTTCGCATCAGATCTGGCAGAAAAGAGTTCGCATTGACATACAGATTGACACACAGATTCAAGTCAGGGTGGAGCGAACCTCTTTTGTCAATTCAGTGCTGAATAACATCCTCACAAACGCCATCAAATTCTCACACCCTGGCACCTCTATCTGCATCGAGGCGTCTGAACAAAACGGGGATGTTCTGCTCTCTGTTAAAGATACCGGTATCGGCATGCCCCAGAATTTGCTGAGTGATCTGTTCGATTTGGAGAAAGTCACAAGTCGCAATGGGACAGAAGGGGAAATCGGAACAGGTTTCGGCATGCCCCTGGTGAAAACCTTTATCAAGGCTTATCACGGAACGATTGAGGTCTTTTCCAATGAAGAGAAACAAGATGGATCTACTCATGGTACAGAGGTCAGGCTGTTACTGAAATCGGCTTCTTCTCCCTCATCCAATAGCTCACCGGCGATTTCGCCATCGTGACCCCCACAGCCAGTCCTCCTGTTGAATTGAGAAGGGACAACTCCCGTTTTTCCTTTCCAGGGAGGTCAGAGGGATGTTGAATGCCTCCAGTAAAAAAACAGTATCTAATATTTTTTAATATTGATAAAATCTATTTTACAAATAGATAAACTAAATGAAAACTATAGAAAAACAGCAATGTCCGGTTTGGTTTTTGCAGAAAGCTGAACGATGAAATCTGGATCGCGCTTATAAGGATCTATTAGATTTTCTCAAGCTTCTGTAGCGAATCAGCCTTGTTTGAGCGAGGCAGGCGAGTTTGGTGGTTTTTCGTGAAGCAAGCTTAGAAAATCTTTAAATCCTTATGCGAAGAGACTGGTTTCATTGTTCAGCTCTTGTTGTACAAAAACCTAACCGGACATTACTGACCTGAAATCGCTTTATTGGCTTTTATTGGCAAAGTTTCATTCTTTTACAGGGACGAAAAAACAATGGGATTCTGGCAGTTGTATGTTTTTATTAAAGTCATCGAAAATGGGAGCTTTTCCAAAGCTGCCAAAGCCTGCGGATTGTCTCAACCAACCATCAGCAGCCATATCAAACAACTTGAACAGCATTTCAGTTGTAGACTGGTCGACCGGATTGAAAAAAAAGCGGTGCCCACCAAAGTCGGAAAACGGCTTTATGACTATGCCATCAAGCTGATTGCACTCAGAGAAGAGGCAGAGGCTTCGATCAGAGATTTTCAAGGCAAAATGCAAGGAAAAGTGGCTATCGGAGGCAGCACGATTCCTGGCGTCTATCTCCTGCCGGAACTTCTGGCCGATTTCGTCAATCAATATCCTGATGTTCGGTTTTCTCTGGATATCAACGGCTCAGATACAATTATTGGTGGACTGATAAAGGGTGACATCGAGCTGGCTATTGTGGGAGCGCTCAGCCATCAAAAATCAATATCGCAGCAGATCACTATCAAAGATGAAATGATGCTGGTTGTCCCCGTTGGCCACAAATGGGCAGCTAAGAAAAAAATCGGGTTCGAGCAGCTGAAAAAAGAGCCGTTCATAAGACGGGAGAGCGGATCGGGAACCTGGAAATCCTTTCAAGACTGCTTGCAGAGTGCGGCTTTTGCAACAGATGAGTTGAATGTGATTGCAGAAATCAGACATACTAGAGCCTTGATTTCAGGTATAAAAAAAGGGTTGGGGGTCTCTGTCATATCACCCATCGCTGTTTCTGAGGAGTTGGAGAAAAAGGAACTGATGGTCTTGCACATTGATAAGGTCGATCTTAAAAGAAACTTTTACCTTACCTGGTGCTCAAATCGAACCCTCTCCCCAATTGCGGAGGCTTTGAAGCAGTTTATCCAGGAAAAAACCGCGCCGTAATTCCTCAATTCTCCCCTTTTAAAGAGTGTCAGGGGATGTTGATATCTGGCCGGAGGTTGGCTGGATTTGTATCTTATGCTTTCTGCATAATCTGGACTTCGATTTTGCCCTGCAAAGCGTCTTTAAAAGAAATAGCGTCCTCCTCTGATCCGACCAGACTGCCATAATGCATGGGGATGGCAAGTTTCGGTTTTAGTGCCAGGGCCGCTTCAACTGCTTGTTGCGCATTCATGACATAAGTTCCGGACACCGGCAGGAGGGCAATGTCTGCCTTGATTTCCCTCATCTCCGGAATGAAATCGGCATCACCGGTGTGGTAAATCCGGACCCCTTCGATGTCAACAATAAATCCAAGCCAGCCGTTCTCTCGGGGATGAAAGTCCTTATCTGTATTGTAAGACGGCACTGTTTCGATGTGGACCCCATCAATGTCTATGGATTCGTTGGGGACAACCACCCGAATATTCCCGTTCAAATTCCTGGCCGATCGCTTTTCCGTTACAATGATTGTCTCAGGTTTTTGAATCTTTTCGATATCGTCTGGTGAACAGTGATCAAAGTGTTCATGGGTAATCAGAATGATATCCGCCTCAGGGCCGTTTTCAATCTGGTATGGATCGATATAGATAGTCTTGTCAGTTTCGATGCGAAATCCATCGTGTCCAAGCCAGAAGATTTGTTGAGCGATTTTCTCTATCATAGTCTCTCCTATTTAATGATTTTTCATCTGCATGAAGGGGTATAAACTCTCTCAAGATTGGATTTCCTGTTTAGCTTCCAGGATCGCCATGCCCATGTCCATCACATTTTCAAAGGGCTCCTCACGGTCTTCCCTCAGGGAAACAGCGATAGCTTCAGCTGGGCAGTTGCCGGCACAGAGACCGCAACCCAGACACTTGTCGCGGTCCACCCACATGGTCTCTGCCAGGGAGATTGCATCGACTGGACAGGTTTCCAGACACTCTTCGCATTCTGTACACTCTTCTGGATCGATAAAAGCCTCGTAAAGGGCGTTCATATACCTGCGTTTGTCGTGCCCCAGTTGTGTGATGCCTTTCATGGATGCACAGCAGCACGGACAGCAGTTGCAGATATTGGAAAGATGTTTGGAGTTGGCACTGGCGTGAACCAGCCCTGCGGCATCGGCTTCGTTGAGGAT
Source organism: Deltaproteobacteria bacterium (assembly GCA_018645005.1). Lineage (GTDB taxonomy): Bacteria > SAR324 > SAR324 > XYD2-FULL-50-16 > XYD2-FULL-50-16 > JAHJRI01. The sequence continues at coordinate 15,384 of JABGPJ010000113.1, forward strand.
GCGGATGGCCTCGTCGGCGTCGATTTCCCGCCCGATACCATTTTCGATATAATATTCGGCAGCTGCACCGAAATTGAGGCACGCCTCCAGGGGATATTCACAGCCCTCTCCAGCCAGGTCGGATTCCTTGCGACAGATACACTCTGCCACAGAAATTTTTCTGGCCGCCCGGATTTTTGGTTCCAGCGTGTGGTGGGGCAACAAGGTTTTACCCGCTTGAATGTTCTCTTCGATGGGAATGACTTTAAAGCCTGGTATATTACTGATCCCAAGATCCTCCAGAAGCGCTTCATCGTAAAAGGCTTTGAAGAGACGGGCCATTTCCGGATCGATTTTCAGTACTGAATATTCGTAAATGCCGATCATGAAAGGCGCAATCTTGTAAAAAACCTCATCGTTTCTTTTGAAGCGGAAGATCAGCCCATTTTTCGACATCTCGGCCAGACGTTGTGCCAATCCGTCTTTGTTGGTCCCCGTCCTGGCGGCGATCTGCTCGACCGTCTCCGGAAAAGGGGTCAATAGCAACGCGGTTTCGGCCTCCTCCTTCTTAAACAGTCGTCTTAAAATTTCAAGTTCGACACCCGACGCTGTCGGTGGATAACCGATGGGCATCTGGTTTAAAAGATCTCTTAACTGGTGGTAGGGATCACTGGACATATATTTCACCTCATCTTCAGAGTTTGTTCAACCATTGTTTTGTTTTGCACACATTCTTTGCCCTTTTTTCCGAAAGTTCAACCCTTTTTTTCTGAAAAAGTATTACAGTTGCTGCTGCTTTATGATCCTGCGGGGAAACTATTCAGCTTGCAATCCGCCAAGGGGTCCGAGGATGAGTTCAATCACATACAGGTCTCACCTCCCTTGGCTCAGTAGAGGTGGTGGTTAGTTACCCTGCGGGAAGAATAGAATCTGATGATTAATAAGCCATGGGCTCAGTTTTTCCGATCCAGAATGACAATCCTGCCTCTGAATTACTTGACCGATCTAACGATTACGAAAACGAAGATCAGCCTGAATTCACAGCATCAATTTTTTGACTTAACTTTCATTCATAACTGGGATATGCTGAGGTCAATTTCAGGTTTTGATTTTCTGGCGGGGGAACCATTTCCAAACGGAACATGCAGACATCATTCAAATAAATAACCCATGAACCTACCGAGAATACTCATTGTTGACGACGAGGAAGAGGTCCGAAAAGCCTATCTCTCCATTCTCCTGCCTCAAACAGTATCCGACGGTATCGATGAAATGGCATCTTCTCTTTTTGGTTCGGCTGAAAAAGAGGCCGAAATGGATGAGATGATGGCATTTTTCGCGGATGATGGTGCCGAAATGATTGTTGAAGCGGACCTGCAGACTGGCACGTATGAAGTTGATCAAGCATCTCAGGGGGCTGAGGCGGTTGAAAAAATCAGGTATGCTCTGCAGGAAAACCGACCGTTCAGCCTTATGTTTCTGGATATTCGGATGCCTCCCGGTATTGATGGTGTTCAAGCTGCCAAAGAGATTCGGCAGCTTGATTCCGAAGTGGAAATTGTCATCATGACTGCCTACTCCGATTACAGTTATAAAGAGATTATTCAAACTGTCGGAAATCCGGAGCGGTTGCTCTATTATCGCAAGCCGTTTAAGTCGTCCCAGATTCTGCAACTGGCTTCGAGTTTAACCCAGCAGTGGTATCTCGAACGGAAGTGTCAGGAACAGGATCGGTAGTCTTGTCGTATTCTGGTTATTAACAACAATAACAGTGTCCTAATATATGGGTGATGCAGACGAAAAAAGTGAAAAGGGTGGCCTCCCCGATAGTCGCTTAAAAATAGAAGCCTGCCTTGAAGAGATGAAGGCACATGACGCTTACTGGAAGAATCGGGCTAATCAGATATATGCCTTGAAACTGGATTTGACCGACCCGCTGTTTATCAATATTAACCACCTGCGGCAGGGGTTTCGGTTTTATATCATCCCCGCTTTAGAAAAATTGCTACAGGACAAGCCGGATCGTCAAAGTCGGTTTGTCAGACACCTGCCCTTTCTCTTTGATCAAGCATTGATGCAACAGTTTTTGAAACACTTTTACGGAGTTGTTAAAGATGAGGCGGGTAAGTGGGAATTTGAAAAACGAGACGTTTATGAGCAGGACAAGCTGATATTGTATGATCTGCACAAGGTCAAGAAGACCATACACGGTGTGCAGCTATTGCTGAAAGATCTGGACAATCGGCGGATGGTATTCCCGTCTGTTTTTGATCAAGCCCGACAGATTGAGCTGCTGAAAGGCATGAATTCCGCTCTTTTCATGGCTTTCAAACAAACGCTCAAGCCTGAATACCAGGTGGAACTGTTTAAAAAAATTGGTATTGAGTACATTAATGAGGATCAGTTGGCTGAAAGAAAGCGTCAACAGATCACCTATGCAAAGCCTGTCGATTTGGAAACCAATCCGTATCGCAGAACTTTTTTGCACATCATCTTCCGTAACAGTATCAAGACGATGATCAAGCAGAAAAAAACCGTGATAGAATATGATCTGGTTGACTTCCACCAGGTTCTACATGAATATTTCAGCCATTTCATCAAAGATGGCGATGATGATTTTGATGCGCTCCTGATTTATCACAGTATACACACCAACTCAAAACCACTGGCCCAGTCCATTATTGACGATCCCGATCCTGAAAATCTCATCTTCGAAGAGATTGATGAGATAAAAACGATGGTCTGACAGTTGCCCTACCCTCTAAATCATATCGATTTCCAACGGTAGTATGATCGTAAAATCTGTCCCCTCTTCTGACTCGCTTTTAACCGAGATTCTCCCCCCGTGGGCCTTAATAATATCGTAAGAGATGCTCAGACCCAGGCCCGTCCCCGTTTTGACAGATTTTGTCGTGTAGAAGGGATCAAATATCCGGTTTAGTTTGTCTTTTGGTATGCCGGAGCCATCATCGCTGATGGTTATTTTGACCTTTTTTCCGCCGATTCGTCGCTGGCTCTTGGCCCATTCGGTTTTGATTGTGATCCGCCCTTTGTCACCAATTGCCTGGGCTGCGTTGATCAGGAGGTTTATAAAAACCTGGGAGAGCTTTTGCGGAAAGCACTTGATCTGTGGCAGTGTTCCGTCGTAGGATTTCTCTATTTCAATTTCATGCTTGGACTCATCATGAATGACGTACAGGGTGGCATCGATCAGGTCATGAATGTCTACATGCTTGTATTCCGTTTCATCTTCTTTGGAAAAACTTTTTAAATCACTGATAATTTTTAGAATATTATTAGTATCAAAGATCACAGCCGTTATAGTACTACCAAATGTATCCAGAGTGTCCTGGATTTGATGGCTCTGTTTCAGACCGGCAATTTTCCGACAAGCGTCCTGGATATTTTTCTGGTTAATCTGTTCTAAAAGCTTTTCGAGGTTTTCATAAGCAGTCAGTATTTCCGAAAGACCCCTGACCTTCTGTTCTATCTCTGCTAGACCTTGGTTGATGTGAGAAATAGGTGTATATATTTCATGGGCGACACCAGTGGCCAGAATACCAATAGATGCCATTTTTTCAGTCTGAATCAGCATGTCGGTTTGTTGTTCGACCTGTTCGTTGAGATTCTGGTTGATATCCTCCAGTTCTTCATTTAGAACTTTCAAATCCTCAGACAGGCGCTCCCGCTCCCTTTCAAGTGACCATTCGTTCGTCAACGCCCGTGCAAACTGCTTGATCTCTTCGGGGTTAAACGGTTTTCTGAGATAAAAACTGTCATTTCGCCCCGTAATTCGGTTGATATCGTCCGGCGAGTGCTCACTAAACGCTGAGACGAAAATGATCTTTACATCTCCATCGATCTCCCAGATCTGTTTTGCGGTCTGCGCTCCATCCAGTCCTGGCATTTTCATATCGATAAAGGCCACAGCGAATTTCCGGTTATCCTTGACTGCCTTTTTAACTTCAGCGATTCCCTTTTCTCCCTGTTCTGTCAGAGTGACATCGAATTGCTCCTGCAGTTGTTGAACAGGGGTTGAATCATCATCAAAAAGTTCGGCCCCTTTGGACAAAACCTCCCTGTTTTTTCGGACGGAGAGTATACTGAGATAGGTTTCTCGAATACCAGGGTCGTCGTCGATAACAATGATACGGTTGTTTTTTAGGTGGTTGTCCGGGGGGTTCATCAACTTGCCTCTTTAGGATTTTCACTTTTTTCGGATTGCTGAAACCGAACCAGCACGGAAGCGCCATGTCCGACACCTTTGCTGTTGAATTCCAGTGAGCCCTGGTTGGACTCGACAAACATCTTGCTGTAATATAGACCGAATCCCGACGAACCTTTGGCAGATTCGCCGAAATCGAAGATAGACCCGATTTTATCAGGCTCAATCCCGATACCGGTATCTGCGATCTCAAAACAGACCTGTTCTTTCTCCTTGAAGGTTCGCAAGAATATTCGCTTCTTAGTATGCGGGTCGTTAGTGCTATCAATGGCTTCGTAACTGTTTTTGATCAGGTTGACAAGTACCTGCATGAGTTTGTTTTTATCAATCTTCAGTAAGGGAAGGTTTTTTGTCAGATCCTTTTCGACAGTAATCCGCCTTTTTTCTAACGATGACTGTTGCATGCGGATGGAATCCTCCAACAGGAGATTCAGGTTCACCAATTGACGGGTTTCGCTGCCGCGGGTGGCATAACTCTGCTGCAGAGAAACGATCTCAGCCATATAGCTGACAGCACTGAATATTTTGTGGATGGCGTTTTGATTATCCTTCACCTGCTCCAGCATGGATTGGATCAGGGTTCCCATGAAGGTGAACACCTCCTGACCACGAGCCGTTTCATTTACATATTCGGTCAAGCTGTTCTGGTTTTGCTTCAGGTCCTCGTGGCACTTTGCCATATAATCGATCAGCCGTTTCTGCTCGTCCTGCAGCAGCTCCTCTACCTGAACGTTGACAGGTGTCAGAGCGTTGCCAATGTTGTGAAGAATCATGGCCGAAATTTCAACCCGGCCAGAATCGATGGCCTTGTTGACCAGCTCGTCCTGAGCCTCTTTCAGCTCCCTGGTTCTCTCCATGACCATCTCTTCCAGCTGTTCGCGGTATTTCAATAGTTCGATCTCATCCTGCTTTAATTTGGAATTATCACGAAGAATGCCGGTGATACTCCATTCATCCTGTAACAGGACAGTCGAAAACAACACTCCAACAGGTAACTCGGTACCATCTTTTTTCCTGGCGATTACCTCCATTTGTCGTCCAAAGATACCCCCTCGGGTATTGTGCTTTATGTCCGGAAAGTTGTCTTGAAATTCCTTGTGAAACCGTTCCGGAATCAATAACTGGCGGAGTTCCTGGTGCATGATCTCGTCTGTGCTGTAGCCGAATATCCTTTCTGCAGCCTCGTTCCAGTATGTAACCCTGCCATTGTTGTTTACCATCATGATACCGTCCAGAGTGGAACTGGTGATGGATTTGAATTTCAGTTCACTGTCCCGCAAATTTTGGTTGGCCGTGGCGATCTTTTCTTCAAGGGTGCGGAGCCTGTGCTCAATCGCTTTGTAAATTCCACTAAAGCTACCCAGTCTATCGTTGGCATCAACCGCTATTTCCAGGTTGACGTTTTCTTTGGCGAGCTCTCCGGTGAGCCTCAGAAGCTTGTTAAAAGGGCGCAAGAAATGTCGATGGACAAGCAGCAACATCACTGCCACAAGGAAAACTGCCATGAGCACACTTTGACCAATCATCATCCACTGAAAAGGAGCGAAAACAGTGTCTCCCACAGCAGGTTCCACAATCAGAGACAATAAATAGTTGGTGATCATCAGAAATAGCACAACAAGAATCAGGGCTGCTGCCAAAAAAGGCAAAATAATCCTGGAAGCCAGTCTGTTTGTTTGTTTCAAGTGTCTCCTTTTTTCATGTTCGATTCCGATTTTTACCCTGGCAAAACGCGGTCAATGAGTCCCGATGAAGGTCCAATTAGCGTGATGATAGGAAATTAAAGGCCCCAAGTCAAATGATGCTTTGAAAAATCAGTCAAAGGGTTTTGTAACTATTCCGCATAATCCCCTCGGTTCAGGCAATGTGGTGAATAGTTACTTCTTTGTGATGGAATTTGCAGGGAAAAAATGATACAATGAAGCAACTTTTTATTTGGGGGCGATAAGGTTGTCAAAACACGCCAATTTGGGGGAGCCGATGATCAAGAGTCAGTTTATTCCGTCGGTTGATAAAAGAGTATCAGCCTGGATGGAGATACAAAAAAGACGAAAAACTCAGGATTTACAAACAAAGCCTTTGCCAATATCAATAACTATCTCACGTGAATTTGGATGCGAAGCGTATCCGCTTGCGATTGCCCTGAAGAAAAGACTTGATCAGCATGATGATCAAAGTTGGACTGTTGTCGAAGAGGAGATGGTCGCCAAAATCACAGCGAACGAAGACATAGCGGGTCACCTGGAACAAAACCTTGGCGAACGATCTAAATACCTCGATTATATTGTTTCTGCCCTGCTGCCCTATTGGAAATCCCAGGAGCAGGCCTATCGCCCGATTGTTGAAACCGTTTTTGCCCTCGCTCGTCAAGGGAATGCCATTATCGTTGGCCAGGGGGCATTTGCCATCGCCAGGGATCTTTTGAATTGCTACCACTTCAGGCTGGTCGCACCCGTTACTTTTCGAGCTGAATCCTGGGTGCGCAGAGCAGGGATTTCCGCTGAGAGAGCTGAAAAACTGGTTCAGGAAAAGGAAGCTGCAAGAATCGCCTTTTTATCGGGCTTTTTAAACTGCGATTTTGATGCAAACAATTTTCATATGATTTTTAACAACAGCAAAATGTCGATTGAGAGAATCGCAGAGTTGATTGTTGAATTCGTCTCTCAGTAATTTTGACCTTCACTCCTCTTCCTCCGCCCGGATTGCCGGGCGATTGCACTTGTCTACTTTAGACAAAATCATAAATTACCTCTTGATGTCACCTGGTTGGTTTTTCGAAGCGCTGTGCCAGTGTTTGTGTGGCAACAGAATTTCGCAGGGCTTTTCAAAATCTGAATTGATGTGTGCCCGACGGAGTATTGGAATGAATTTTTCAAAACCAGTTTTCAATCAGGGTAAGAAGGCTAAACTGGACTTTTCATATTTTTGAGACTACGATATCCTGGATTTTGACTTCTGAGCCGACCCTTAGTTAGCGGCTTTATCGAGAGAAAAAATGGACCGATTTAATCAAAGTACGACATTGGGCAGAACGGGTTTGAAGGTTGGTCGTCTGGGAGTCTCCTCGAGTTTCGGGGCGCCTGCTGCTGCTTATGAAGCTGCGTTCGAGAGAGGGTGCAACTATTTTACCTGGGGAACTTTTATCAAAGGACGCTCCTCTGAAATGAAAACCGCATTAAAGAATATTATCTTGAAGGGACAACGGGATAAGGTGGTACTGAGCATGTTTACATACGCCCACAATAATTTCCTAACTGAGGGCTTTTTTGACCGGGGATTGAAATCTCTGGGGATAGAATATGCCGATGTGCTGCTTTTGGGCTACTATTCGAAAACACCGGTTGAAAAACTGCTTGAGGGAGCCTTAAGGCTAAAAGAGCAGGGCAAGGTCAGATTCATCGGAATCTCCAGCCACAACCGCAGACTGTTTCCGGAATTAACCAAACAGGGGATCATTGACATTTATCACGTCAGATACAATGCCGCCCATCGAGGAGCGGAGACGGAAGTGTTTCCCTATATCAGCGGTGATGAACGTCCCGGTGTGGTTTCATTTACAGCCACATGCTGGCGCAAATTGCTCAACCGTAAGAAGATGCCTCAAGATGAAGAACCAATGTCCCCTGAGGAGTGCTACCGATTTGTACTTTCCAATCCGGCGGTGGATATCTGCATGATGGGTGCTCGGAACAGGCAAGAGATGGAAGAGAACCTGAATGTGCTGGATATGGCTCCTTTCAGTCCTGCAGAAATGGAAAGGGCCAACAGGATTGGCGACTATCTGCATAGATGATCTAAGACTTGCTACGCTGAGATCCCAAAACTCGCTTCGCTCAAACATTGGGATCTCGACCGCTTCACTTCGTCAAGATCATCAAAGAAACTCCTCCAAGCAATTGAAACGACTTCATAACAGACACTCTGATATCCTTAAGTTAATGACATTGAATGTGAACTAATTTATGAGTCGACCCATAGCTCTAAAAGGAGTCATGAAGTGAGACAAGCTGTCCAGATTCTGATAGATATCATCAAGGGCGTTCATTACAGGATCTTATCCGTTTCATGAAGAGCGAAATGTCCTCTTTCAAGGTGCCGTCAAAAATTCATTTGCTTGATGCACTTCCGAAAAAGCCCTTACTCTGGAAACGTCTCTTTCATGAAAAAGGTACAACCCAGGGCGACAATCGAAGTTGCCAGCAATATCAATAGCATGGTTGAATAGGCTTCAAATGAATAGGCCCCGTCAGGTGATTTTGGATATAGATCAAGAACCTTACCCATAATTGGCATAAACACTGCGCCACCAAAAAATGGAAATATATTGACCGATCCCACAGAAGTGCCGACGATTTCGACAGGAAAAAGCTCCTTGGTGGTTGTAAATCCCATCACCACAATGGAAGATGCGGATACGGAGAGCATAAAGAATATCATATACAATGCGCCAATTGGCAAGCCGGAAGGAAATATATTCAAGAAAATAAACAAAGCCACCAATAGGCTCGTATAGAGCATGAACGTTTTTTTTCTGCTTTTCAGGACTTTGTCTGAGACAAAGCTGGTCAAGGGACTTCCGATGATCATTCCCCAGGCGATCATACTGAGAATGGCGCCGACTTCCGATCTTTGCAGCCCATACACATCCATCAGATAAGGGCCTCCCCATAATCCTCCGAAACCAAAAAATATACCTGCGTCAATAAAGAACCAGATCGCCACCGGCCAGAAGTATTTTTCCTTTAAAACGATTTTCATTCCTTCCAGAAGTGGAATTTGCTTAGACTGTTTAGATGTTTTTCCATCTTTAACGTCCAGCTCCACAACAGAAGGCCATCCCATATCATCAGGTTTATCTCGGACAAAAAACCAGACCAGTAAAACGATCAGTAAGGTAAAAACGCCTATCAATTCAAATGATAACCGCCACCCAAAACTACCCGTCATCAAGGCGAGCATCCAGGTTGCTCCCAGGGCGCCGATGCCGCCAACGGCATTTAATATCCCTGACATAAAGGCAAACTCCTTGACGCGATACCATTGAGACAGAATCTTCATTGTGGGAATAAAAACAACAGAAACACCTAAGCCGACCATGATCCGGCCAACAAATGCGATTTCAATCGTGGGGGCAAAACCGAAAAGAATGCTGCCGATCGCCGCAATCAAAAGGGAAACGGAGACAACCTTGCGGGGGCCAATTGAATCGGAAAGTAGACCCGATGGAAGCTGCATCGCTGCATAGCAATAAAAATACATTGATCCCAGCAAGCCCATGACACTGGCAGACGTTTTAAAATCACTAAGTAGATCGTTGGCAACGACCGAAAGGGATAGCCGGTGAAAATAAACAAAAAAGTAGGCGAAGGCAAGCATTGTAAATATTACCCATCGATACTTAAATACGCGTTTGAGTTTTTCTTCGATTTCCATTGGCGACCTCTTCAATTGTTATGGCTAATGGTCCTTTATTCGGCAGATAAAATTTTTCATTGCTTCAAACACTGCAACCTCCTGTTCTTGATGTGGATTATGTCTGCAGTTTGAAAGCATCAATACTTCAGCTGCGCCAGCAAAGCGGGAAATTGATTCTACCTGAGCGGGAGAACCATATTCATCATCCTCTCCTTGAATGACGAGCATTGGAACCTTGATTCCAGGTACATATTCCTCCAGATTCCAATGTTTGAAATCAGGGTCGAGCCAGACATCGTTCCACCCCCAAAATGCACAATCAATATTGTCACCGTGGTATTTCTGGAGTTTCGAACGAAGGTTTCCGTTTTTGAACATCTCCCTGGTTCTACGAATAGACTGCACTGTTTTCTCTTCACAGAATACATGGGCCGATTCAGTAATCAAACCGAGCAGGGGTATCGCTGTCTTATTTCCTGCATAAATGATGGCAATCGATCCACCATCTGAATGCCCGACCAGAATGCATTGTCGAATACCTGTCAACTTTATCAATTCGGGAAGAATTTTCTGGCCTTCGTGATGCATAAAATGAATCGGACGAGGCAGAGCACAAGGGTCGGAGCGACCATACCCTGATCGGCTATACACCAGTGCGCTGCACCCCGTAGCAGCTGAAAGCCTAGCCGGAAAGTCACGCCACATGGTAACGCAGCCTAGTCCCTCATGCAAAAAGACGAGGGTCGGGGCCTCCTCTGGCGAAGGACCGTGCCAGACGAATTCATGCCGCTTTCCATCAACTATAAGAGACTCATTTTTACTCATCATCGAGTTGATCTGTTTGTTTTATTGAAAGAGCCTGGCACGGGTACAGCTGTGGCCCGGACTGACTTTTATCTCCACGGCAAAAAATTGGTTTAAAGTCGGGCAAAGTACAAATCAAAAAAGAGTAAGGGGGGCTCTCCAGTAGTGTTTATTCGTTATCTCTTAGTTTTGACAATGATGTCAATATCTAACAGCTTTGCAACATTTTCCAAGTACTTGTCAAAGTCCAGTCAATAAACTGTTGCCAGAGAATAAAGGAGCGGTTGAATTTGACGACTAAATAGCTTAAGTTGGAAGCAGTTGGTCGTCGCCAAACAAAAACTGAGACTGGAGCCGTTTAATCCCCACCTTTTTGAAAGGAATCCTTATGCACGAAGCTGTTGAACTGTTGTCGAAATACCTGAAAATAAACACAACTAACCCGCCCGGTAATGAAATTGAAGGCGTCCGGTTTTTTGCTGATATTTTTGATGCAGAGAATATCGACTACAAAATATTTGAAGCCGATACGGGCCGCGCTTCCATCAGTGCGCGCCTTAAGGGAACCGGAAAAGAAAAGCCGCTCTTCCTCTTGAATCATATCGATGTGGTTCTGGCCGAAAAAGAGCAGTGGAGTTTTGATCCCTTTGGTGGAGAGATCAGAGACGGTTTTATTCACGGCCGTGGGGCCATCGACATGAAAGGCCAGGGAATTATGGAGTTGATGGCTTTTCTGGAGGTAAGCCGTTCAAAACAGACCCCCTCCAGAGATATTGTCTTTCTGGCCGTAGCCGACGAAGAGGCCAGTGGTATTAAAGGGGTGCAATACCTGTTCGATAACCATCCTGATGAACTTGATGCCGGGCTGGTTCTGAACGAGGGAGGTCACGGCATCATTGACATGCTTCCAGACCGACCGGTGATGCTGATTTCGACGGCCGAAAAAGCCAGTAATTGGCTGCATGTTTCCTGCCAGGGACCTCCAGGTCATGGAAGTGTTCCCCACGGCCAGAATGCCCTTGAACGCTTAGTTCGTGGACTCAACCGTTTGCAGAAGACGACTCCCCCCATTATTTTAACGGATGTCACGGCTGAGTTCTTCAAAAAACTGGCAGGTTATTGGGATTTTCTTCAGCCCTATGGGAGTGATAATAAAAATGAAACCCTGGTTAAATGTCTGACTGAAAGCGGATTGGTCTCAACACCCCAAATATCTGCTATGTTGCGCAATACCATCAGCACCAATGTTATCCGGTCCGGATCGAAAACCAACGTCATTCCCAGTACTGCTGAAGCTAAACTGGATATCCGCCTGCTTCCCGGGCAGGATTCAGATGAGTTTCTCACCGAGATTAAGGCGCAGTTGGCAGATGATGAAATCAAAATAGAATTCATTACGAAAGATGAATCATTTGGTTCTCCGATTGATACAAAGGACTATCGGACAATCGAAAACGTTCTCGGACAACATTTTCCAGGTGCGATCACTGCGCCGTGGTTGATGCTTGGCGCATCCGACTCACGTTTTTTCAGAGAAAGGGGGGTCAACGCCTATGGGGTGTTTCCTGCGATGTTCAGCAAGGAAGATGGTAAAATGATTCACGGTATCGATGAGAAGATTTCCGAGAAGAATTTGATCACCGGGTCAGCGGTTTATATTGATATTGTCAAAGCTCTCTGTGAACTGTGAGAGCCAGGCTTTCTTCTGGTCTCTCAGGATCGGTTCTAAATAATTTCAAAATAGCGGTCCATTTCCCAGTCAGTAATATGTTTGTTAAACTCCCGCTGTTCCCAGAGACGGGTGGCGCCATAATGATCAACAAAGGCATTACCGAATAGTTGACGCGCCGGATCTGACTGTAGCAGGCGTTCTGCAGCATCGTTCAGTGTTCGAGGGAGTTGGCGCTCTTTGGGAAATTCCTGGTCATACGCATTCCCGACAATAGGTGCATCAGGTTCGAATTTATTTTCTATGCCCCACAACCCCGAACCCAGAGCCGCAGCCAGAGCAATGTATGGGTTGATGTCTGCAGCAGTGACACGATATTCAACTCGTTGTGATTCAGCTTCACCCAGGATGGCGCGTAAGGCACACGTCCTGTTGTCGATCCCCCAGCTGGCCTCTGTGGGCGCCCAGAATCCTGGAATCAACCGGGTGTAGCTGTTGACAGTGGGTGCCGCCATGGCCAGAAACTCAGGCATGAGTGCCTGCTGGCCGCCGATAAAATAACGCATCAGGTCACTGATATTGTTATTCTGTGATTTGTCAAAAAACAGCGGTTTGCCCTTTAAATTCTGCAGGGACATGTGAATGTGCCCGCTCTGTCCAGCCCAGTCGGGTGACCACTTGGCCATAAATGTGGCGATCCAGTCACGTTTCTGGGCCAGAATCTTGGTATAGGTTTTAAAGAGGGCGGCCTTGTCAGCCGCGGCCAGAAGATCGTCATAGTATATGGCCGCCTCCATCACGCCCGGACCGGTTTCGGAATGCAGACCTTCCAGAGGAAAATCCATTTTCAGGCTGAGATCCAGCAGTTCCTCGTAAAAGTCAGAATGAACTGAATCTCGTAACAAGGAATACCCGAAAAACCCGGGTGTGATAGGGACCAGATCTTTGTAGTTTTTTTCCCTGATAGAGGTCGCTGTTTCGTTGAAGACAAAAAATTCGAACTCGCAGGACCCCACCGGTTTGAAGCCCATTTCGAGTGCTTTTTCAATCACCCTTTTCAGTAGTCCGCGGGGGCAGATAGATTCGGCCTGGCCGGCAAACTCTCCCAGAAACAGCAGCGTATTACCCTCCAGAGGCAGTTCCCGGCAACTTTCGGGGATCAGCCGTACGGGTACGTCTGGATAACCGGTGTGCCACCCGGTGATAGAAACATTGTCATATAATTGGTCGTTTGAGTCCCAGCCAATGACGACGTCGCAAAAACCGAAGTCTTTCTCCAAGGCTGAAAGAAATTTGGCTCGCTTCATATATTTTCCACGAAAAATTCCGTCGATGTCAAAAACGCCGACTTTGACGTACTCCAGCCCCCGGTCTTCAACAATTTGTTTTGCTTTTTTGACTGTTGTCACATTTCGTGGTTCCATACATCTCTCCTTCGCTATCAATTTCGGGTTCTAAGCGCGCTTGTGTAATGTTCTGAGTAACCCATGCGGCTATTTATGTCAATACGGGGCTTTGAGGGTCGGGGCTCATTTTTATCGTGGATCAAGCTCTTTAAACAGTCTTATTATGATTGCTTAGGGTCGGCTCACAAATTACTTCACATTCTGTTCGCAAAATGTCCGGTGTTTTGGGGGCTTTTGCAAATAGATTATGTGGAGTTATTTATGAACGGTCCCTTACATTCGATGCCTGGTGATATTTATTTGAGGTTTTTGTCCTGCAGGCCGGATCAGGGTGCAGGTTACGAGTTTGTCGGCAGCAGGTGGGCTCAGTGTACTGCAGAATTCCAATTGTGCTTCATCGCCGTCAGAATTATGACGTTGTCAGTTGCTACATTGTGGTTTTGTGATTCAGAAAGATATTTAGGCCCCTTAATCCGTCTTTTATTCTGCCATATCCAGCTCAAAGTCGATCAGCTTTTTTTTAGCTAGTTTCAACCCCTTGATGCGCTCTTCAGGTTTATCAGTCAGTAGTTTTCGATAGTACTTGGATTCCAGTTCGTTTTTCGCCCGAAAGTATCGCCAACAGATTTTCAGAACTCCCTGTAGTCTTCTTTCTAAGATTGTTGGTGATGAGATGGCTGAGAAAATATCTTCCTGCAGTTGTTGAATTTCCGGGCTGAGATATTTGGTGATTTTTCTTCTGACAGTCTTGCTTAATTCAGAAATATCATCCTTTTGCAGGAAAAAATCAGATATCTGTATAAATTCAACCGCTTTTTCAATTTTTAGCCAATTATTCAGATTATCTTGACTTATTATCTCAGAAAAACCGGTGCTGAAAACGTCCAGGAGGTTTGGAAAAGGAAGGGGCTGAATTGACTGTGCACTAAAATTCTTCGGTTTTTCTGACAGGGAATTGAAATATTCAGCAGCAATGGCGGGAGAAAAAAAGACCCAGATTGTGAAAGACTGTGCCACCAATCCTTGCTGTTTCTCATCTAAAAAATAGAAGAGCTTGACTTCCTGCTTCAGAAAACGCTCTATCTCTTCCCAGGATTCCTTCAAATAGTGATGATTCAGAAACTTTCCCGCTTGTTTTTCATTCAGAATAATCTGCCATTCGGCGTCGGAAAGATCTTTTTTTTGATGCTGAGAAAGCGCAGTAACCAGGGATCCGACGTGCCTGGTCAGGTGTGGCAGAAAGAAACTAACCAGATCTTCTTTTGCTGGTACCTTATCACTTTGAGACATGCGCTGATATCGCTAAGTGGTTGATAAAAACGGAATTGTGAAGGGAAAAGCCTTATATTTATGACCTCATATTAATGCCTCACAATCCGGGTTGGCAAGGGAAAAGATGCAGTAGGACGACCCTGACGGAAAACATCCGCTTAAAGAGTCATTGAGAATATTTTTCCCGATGGACATTGTCTATCGAACTTGATATAATCCTACTAAGGGATCGTTAAAAAATAACTTCACATAATCTGTTTGCAAAAGTCCCAAAAGCACTGGACATTTTGCAGACAGAATGTGACAGCAACGTGTTTCCTTTTCACCAATGGGAAACACTTGACTAATTTTTGAGCCGACCCTAAGCAATGATGGGAAATTGCCTGTCTGGAATAAACGGGTAAGCTTTTCTGGGAATCTAAAACCCCAATCCAAGGAGAAATATGTCTGTTAAAGTTCTGATATCCAGAACCGTATCCAAGGATCAGATAGCAGCAATAAAGCCTTTTCAGGCAGAACTTCATGCATTAGCCTGGCGCAGCCAGGGATATATTTCAGGAGAGGCGCTGATCAACATGGACAATCCGGAGGAACGAATCGTTATCAGCTCGTGGCAGTCAGTGGAAAACTGGGAAAACTTTCGGGATCTTGAAGAGTGCAAACAGCTGCACTATAAAATCGATCAGATTCTGGGCAAGGAGTCCAGATACACGGTCTATGGGAACATCTAGACAGAAAAAGTCAATGCTTAGATCCCTTCCACCTAATCAAGGCTGAAACCCACGACGGTGAAATCGTCACGGGTTTCACATCCTCCCTTAAAATTGTAAAACGCCTCCAGCAGCCGGGCTTTCTGTTTCTCGAAAGGGGCCTGGCTGTTTTTTTGCAGAAGTTCAACCAGTCGTCTCTGTCCAAAGCTTACCGGTTTTTGCTCCCCAATTTGATCAACGTATCCGTCGCTGTGCATATAGAAACGCATGCCGGACTTTAGTTCGATAGTGTGTTCCCTGAAGGAGTGGGCCAGATTGGAATTTCGGTATCCAATGCTGACCCGGTCTCCTTTGATAATATTGGCCTGGCCGTTATGGATTGAAATCAGGGGCATCCTGGATCCGGCAAAGGAGACGGTTTTCTTTTTGAAATCAACTAAACAGAGTGCGGCTTCCAAGCCATCGTCGGAGATTGCGTAAGCTGTGTCCTGCTGCAGAGAGGTTTTGATGAAAAAATTCAGCCGTTTGAGAATTTCTGCTGGCTTTCGTTGATTTTCGTCCCGGATGATTCGTCTGAGTCCGGATGAAGCGATCATTGTCATCAGTGCCCCGGGGACGCCGTGCCCGGTACAGTCTATAAGGCTGATGATGAAACTGTCTTCGAAGAAATCGGCATAATATATATCCCCTCCTACAATATCCCTCGGTTTCCAGATGAAAAAACTATTTGGCAGATGGGTTTTTACGTCATCAAGGTTCGGTAGCAGAGATCGTTGAATCATTTTTGCGTACTCGAGACTGTCCATCACTTTCTTATTGGCTATTTCGATCTCTGTCAGCGATCTGTTCAGCGCGGCAGTTCGTTGGGAAACTTTCTGCTCCAGAGTGATATTATACTCTTCCAGTTTTTTATTGGCGGTCGAGAGTTCTTCGGTCCGCTGTCGGACTGTTTCTTCCAGATGATGTTTGTAATTGGTCTCAATTTTTCGAAGATTAACGATTTTGAGAGACTTTATCAAAACAGAAAGAAACTGCTCCAAATCCAGGGGTTTAAGGATAAAGCTCCCGACACCCATAGTGATCAGTTTCAAAAGATAATCTGTCTCATCGTGGGCTGAAGTAATAATGACGATCTGGTCGCTGTTAAGTTCCTTGATTTGACGCACCATTTCGATACCACCCATCACTGGCATACGCAGGTCGCTGATGACAATATCGTACTCTTCCTGTTTGTACTTATCCAAGCCTTCCTGCCCATGGTTTGCGCTGTCGATGGTAGGAAAGAAACTGGATAGTAATCTTAGTGTGTTTTCCCGTAACGATTCGTCATCTTCGACATACAGCAAACGAATATCCGGATGTTTCTCAGCAAGGTCTTTCAACGTTTTTGCATTTGACATGGGATCATTTCCGGTTAAGCGGGATTTGGCGTATGTTTCGTTTCAGCTCTCTTCCTGACCATCAGGCATGAATCGTATAGAATATTGATAAACTGGTTAATCTCCAGCGGTTTGAAGATGAAGAAATCCACGCCTGCGTCGTTGAGTTCGTTGACAATTGCCATCTCATCATGGGCTGAAAGAATGACGATAATCTGCTCGGGATTGAGAGCTTTGATCCTTTTTGTCAGTTCGCTGCCGCTCATCATCGGCATGATCAGATCGCTGATGACGATATCATATCTTCCAGGCTGGTAATTTTCGAAGGCCTCCTTTCCATTTTCGGCCACGGTAATTTTTTGAAAAAAGGTAGACAGCAGTCGCAGGGTATCCTCACGCAGGTTCTGGTCATCTTCAACATAAAGCAGACGGATACCCTTTGCGGTTTCAAGCAGTTCTTTAGCTCCGGCCATGTTATTTTCCCATAGAATGTCAACTTTCGAGGGGCAAACGGATCGTAAAAAGAGCGCCGTTGTCAGTGTTTTCAACCTCAAGCGTCCCCTTGCAATGTTTTTCAATAATCAGCTTCGACATGTATAACCCCAGCCCGGTTCCGGTTTTTTCCCCTTTGGTCGAAAAATAGGGTTCGAAAATCTTATCCATAATCTCAAGGGGGATGCCGCCGGCATTATCAGAAATTTCCACGATCTGCGATTCTCCTTCGTTACGTCCGGCGATCTCGATGACCGGGTATTCGATCTGGTTTTCCAACAGGACATCCTGACCATTCTTGATAATGTTAAGGAACACCTGGGTTAATTCGTTGGGATATGTATTCAGTGGCGTTTCGAATTGGTAATCTGTCTGCAGCTTGATATTTTTGTAACTCAGAGATTTTCCGATGATATTGATGGTCTGTTCGAGAACTGATTCCAGTTGGACGGATTGTTTGTCCTTGTTGGGTTTGAAAAAATTTCTGAAATCGTTGATGGTTCGAGATAGATACTGGGCATGGTTATTTATGCTGTTCAGCAGCTCTTTGAATTGATTCTTCTCGAAATTGTCCAGTTCAAGGAAAACCAGCATGTTGCCCGTCACAGTGCTGATGGATGAGAGGGGCTGACGCCATTGGTGGGCAATCATGCTGATCATCTCCCCCATCTGCGCCTGTCGCGCACTTTGCAGCATAATCTGGTCCTTTTTGCTGCTGGCCTCCACCTCATGTTTCACTTTTATTTCCAGGGTTCGATTCAGCTCCTCAAGTTCGTATGACTTTTCCTGCAGTTCAAGAGTCCGCTCATCAACCTTTTCGGTCAGGGTGCGGCTGAACTCCTCCAGCTTTTCGTTAGAAATACGAAGATCGGTTGTCGTTGCCTCCAGAGCTGCACGCATCACTTCATGGGAGTCTGCCAGTTGCTGTAATTCAGTGATATCCGACGTAATCAGTTCGCCGGGTTTAAGGTCCATGCAGCTGATACGTGTACTCTGTTGGGCCAGTTTTGTCAGAGGGGTTATATAGGTGCGAGCCATTTTTTTGGTCAACAAAAAGGCAACCAGCAACGCCAGGCAGAACACAATGGGGATAATTAACAGTTGATTGAAGTACTGTTTGAAATATCGAACATTGGCGGTAGGCATGATGTATCCGATCCAGAGAGCTTTACTCTGGCTGAGATGAAAAGGCTGGACAGTACCTGCAGAGCGCTCTCCTTTACTACCGAAAAACAGTAACTGATCATCGGAATGTCCTATTCTATGCCTGCGCCTGGGTTTTTCCCAGAATTTAATTGCATCATGCAGCATTGGAATGTCCACCTCCGAGAGGGGGATAATCACCAGATCGTTTGGCGTATCACCTCTCAATAGCTTTGTTCCGGTCAATCCAATGATTTTTCTGTTTTCTGTCATCACAAAAGCAATCCCACTCTTTTCCCAGCGGGAGTACTTGGCTATGCCGGGCATATTCTTCAGCGAGATGTCGAACGCCAGTACAACCTGCTTTCCATCCGCTCTCACGACCTGTGTTGAGACAGTGATGACCAGTTGTTTGTTGAGTTCAGAAATATAGGGGTCAGTCCAGGCAAGCTTATCGTCTGTGTTGTTTTTTGCGCTGCGGAACCACTCGCTCGCCCTCAAATCAGGATTTTTATCCAGGGATTTTTCTTCCAGAAGATTCAGATCTGTATCCCAACGAGCTTCTTTCACAGGATTCACCGAGCCAGACGCCGTAATTGAACGACTGATCCAATATTTGTCGGATTTAAAAACCAGGTACCCTGTACCATTTGAATCACTCAAACGGGCTGCATTGATCTGGGGATATTCTGTGAAAATCGGTATCAGAACGCTGTTGATTTGCTCTCTATCGACCTGCTCAATCATATTGAGGCCAGCGAATTTTGAGACAACCACCAGAGAGGTGGAGACCGGGTTAAAGAATTTCTTCAGATCGTTTTCGAGATCGGAAACCACCTTGTGAATCACATTTGAAAAAATTATTGTAGACTGAATATACATGACCGCCACGAAGGCGATAAAAAAAGCGAGGGCTGTCAGAAAGATTAAGATGGTGAAATTCTGCAGGATGCTCCAACGGATCGTTTTACACCGCGATTTAAATTTTCGTCTTATCTTTAGCATTGTTTTGTATGATTGATTAGTAAATGTGTCCGATTCCTTCTCACTGACCGCCCAGATTCGGTCACCATGTCTTTCTGCCACTTCCCTGCATCGTGTGAGACCCAAGCAGGTCCCTTTTTCTTTTTCATTTTCAGAGCCCAGAAAGGAAAGCGTTTTTGTAGCTATTCAGCATGATACCCTCAACTCCCGAAAGGTGGCGAATAGTTACGCGTTTTTCAGGTTTTGGTAACGGCTTTGATAGAAAAAAAGGAGAACGTGTCATCTATCTTTTCAAAGTGAAACTCAAATGGTCGGCTGGCCTTGCGTGCCAGCTCTATCAGGCCCAGGCCAGCAGCATTTTCATTCAAGGAACCGCCGTTTTTTCGCTGTTCTTTGTATAGCTTGTTGAGTGCGCCCCGGTCCATATTTTGTAGCTGGGTCAACCGATCGCGCAAACCGGAAACCTCTGCGTTTTTAATTTTGTTCCCGGCGGTGACGAAATAGACATCTTGCTCAAGTCCGACGGCGATAACCCCGGACATAAATTTATCTTCAGAAGCCTTTTCTCCTGGGAATTTATCGGCTGAGTACCGAATAATGTTCTGGGACTGCTCCACAAGGATGGAAAAAACCTTGAAGATTGTTGTCTGGCTGGCTTCAGCGGACTTCATTTTTCTCTTTAAGAGTTCGCCGATCTCGACCAGCAGCTTTTGTGAGAAAGGTCCGTTGAAGCATAGGAAGATATTGTTCTCGTTGAGACAGTTTTTCAGTTGATAGAGGCTCTTCATGGGTCTAAAGCTCCAGGCGGGTTGGGGCTGGAAAGCCTGATTCCGATTTAAACAAAGCCATTGACGCTGGCAACACTACGATCGACCTTTTGTCTCTCGATATGATTTGCAGCAAGCTGTTGCCACAAATCCTCAAAACTCGAGCGTTCTTTAAGTATTGTTGAGATCACTTCCGGATCGAAATGGAGGCCCGATTCCTTTTTCAGGATGGAAAATGCCATGTTCATAGACATGGGATCGAATCCGAATTCTTTGTCTCCGTCGTATTTTCGATAATCGCGCAAGGAGGTCAGCGCATCGAAAACATCACTGACGGCCAGGATTCTTGAAAAAAAATGGATTTTTTTCCCTCTTAACTCATTTGGATAACCGGTCCCATCAAGTTTTTCATGGTGACAGGATGCAATGTGGGGGACTTCTTCAAAAGCCTGGGGCAGGTTAATGTCATTGAGAATTCGGTAGGTCCAGACAGCGTGTTGGTTCATGACAATCCGCTCAGCGTCGGTGAAACGACCTTTTTTCGTCAGTACAGCATCCGGGACACCGATTTTCCCAATATCATGCAGCAATGCCGCGTATTTCAATAATTCCAATTCATCTTCTGATAGTCCGATACTCTTGCCCAGACAGATGCTGTATTCGGTGACGCGGTCTGAATGACCTGCTGTCAGTGGATGTTTCGCGTCCACAGCTATGGAGAGCGCACGTACAAAACTTTCAAAAGACTGCCCCAACTCCAGCATGAGCTGGTAGTTTTCAGTCTCCAACGTTTTGTTCATTTCGTTTAACCGGGCCTGCTGTTTGTCACTCAGCTTGACCAGCATTTTGGTCTGTTTAAATATTTTCTGATAACTCTGAAGGAGGTCCGAAAACTGCGAGAAGAGTGGATTGTTTCGATAACTGTCATCTTTGATGACCTGTTCTGCGTTTTTGATGATCTGTTCCTCTGTCGTGAATATGGATTCCTTGTTCATGTTCTCTTTCCTTGCTGAGGCAGGCATAGCACTCTGGTTTTTATGCATGTTTGAAACAGGATTTACCAGACGGCGTCAGATGATCGTTTTTAGTGAAAAGAATGAGTACTGATCATCAATGTCCGAAAAGTCAAATTCCAGTGGCCGGGATGTTTTTCTGGCGACTTCGATAAATCCGAGACCAGCGCCTTTACTGCCTTTCTCAGGCTTCAATTTGCGTTGCTCCATGTATAACTTTTTGAGATTTTCGATGCTCAGGCCATTGAGCTGTTCAAGCTTAGGCTTCAGGCGATCGATGTCTTTATTATCGACAATATTACCGCTCAAAATGATATAGTGTTCCTTTTCTCTGCCGATGGCGATAATGCCGCAACCGGTTGATACTTGTTCTTTTTCATTTTGCTGGGCTGTCACTCTTTCTGCTGAATAGTGGATGATATTCTGGTTTAGCTCTACGAGGATCGAAAACACATTCAAAATCGTCGAAAAGCTGGCCCCTTCGAGGTTCATTTTTGTTTTCAGAATCTCCCCGATCTCCACCATCAGGTTTTGCGACATCGGCCCGCTGAAGGTTAGAAAAAGATCGTGGTCTGAAAATCGGTCACAGATATCATGAAATTTATTTTGCATCTTTTCCTGTGATAGAATCACAGTTTTTAAATGGAAGGCAGACTGGAATACGTCTTAACCGGGTTACTTTTCCACAAGATTCAGCTTTAGTACCTCAAGATCTTCCTGAAATTCCTCACCGTATTCTAAGGCACTCTCATTTTCTTTGTCATAAATCCAGTTAAGAGTGATATTTTTACCTTCTTTGATGATCGCCTCAAATTTATCAAACATATCCATTAACACCTTGGATGAACTGCTGTTGAAGTAGTTGATTTCAAGATTGACGGTGACCGCCTCGTCCTGGAGGTTAGTAAGATACTCCTCCAACCATTTGAAAACCGGTGCGTAAAACTCGGCGGTGTTTTCAGGATAGGTTTCTCCAATGATATCCAACTGGTGATTCTCGCTATCAAAAAGTATTTTGGGTGTGTATTTTGTCGCTTCGATGATTAAGTTGTCCATCTCTCTTTATGCTCTATTTTAGTGATTTCCTCAAAATATCCAGGCCCTCTCAGGTCTCAATCGAAAAATGAGAACACATATCTTGGGAGGATTAGGGGTTGGTCATGGGTAATCTGAACCAGACTTCACAAAGGTATTCAGAGCTACCGTTCTTATTTGTAATAGTAAAACGTCGAGTTCTTGTTTGCAAAGGTAAAACTTTGGAAGTTCAATGACCCTTTACCCCTCAATACCCGTTTTTCAGGGTTGTTGTCAATCAGATCAACACTGTCGGGCGTATCTCCAAGACATTATTTCCAGCCGGATTCAGAAGACAACCCTGTCTTGTGTTTCTGTCTGTTTCTGGAAAGTCTTCTGATTTTTTCAATTAAACCGAAGTCTTGGTTATTGCGGGCGAAAGGCAAATGGGTCCGGTCCTGGGCCCCATTTGCAGGCTGCAATTTGGAGGGATTTAGATAGCTGAGGCGCCTCGTTCACCGGTGCGGATACGGATAGTCTCTTCGACATTGGTGATGAAAATCTTACCATCACCAATTTTACCTGTTCTTGCAGCCTCAATGACCACTTCAACGGTTTCATCAATCTTCTCGTCGCTGACGACGATTTCTATTTTTACTTTAGGGACAAAGTCGACCTGATATTCAGCCCCTCGATATAGTTCAGTGTGACCTTTTTGCTGGCCAAAGCCTTTGACTTCCGCCACAGTCATTCCGAAAATACCTAAATTTGAAAGTGCGTCTTTGACATCATCCAGTTTAAACGGTTTGATGATGAGTTCGATTTTTTTCATGTTGCTCTCTGGGAAAATGGTTGATAATTGATTTTGATAAAGATCTGCAATAAAAATACCAGCCCTGTGTCCCAGAAAACGATTGCGCCGATGCCCGCAGTTACATTGACGTTAGTGCCTGTAGTCGGGAGAACGGCTAATTGACAAAAGAGACAAATAATCTCCAAAAAGCGACAATAATTACAAAAATGACAGGTGAAAATCCGCTGCTATTTTTCGACATAGATCCGGATTCGATCACCGTTTGAACTGGAGATATTGACAATATCCTCATCAATCTCTTCAATCATTTCCGTCAGATTGGAAAGGGTTTCGCGAATATTAAACCCTTCTCTTTCCACTTCAGCCAGCCGTTCCTTAGGTATCATTTTAGAAGCCAGTCCCGCCATTTTCAGCGGTAAATTGACTTTGATATTCTCTCCTTTGGAACTGCGAATGTCGATGATGACCTTGCCTCTGGCTGAGGCTCCCTTTTTTTTGGGGTCCCCGACATGGATCAGCTCGGTTGCGGGCTCCGGTTCGGATTTTTTAGAGCCGATGGCTTTCAGCAATTTCTCGCCATCACTGACGCTGATCTTGCCTTCTGCCACCATATTCAATATTTTCTCTTGCTCATTCATGTTTTTTCCCTTTAGTGAGGAATTGAATAAAGTATCGGCTTCGGCCGACCTTACTCCGATCCCTATGGTTCTATTTTAAAGCACTGATCAGCTTTTCAGCCTCTTCGGCACTGATCTTTCCATCTGAAAGCATTTGCAGAATCTGCTGAATATGGGGGTCAATATTTTCGGAGTCAGCGGCCGTGTTGATTTCGATGCCATCGTCATCGGCCATTTTGGCAAAAGAGGAGACAAAATTTTTCATGGCCGGCATAACCGTTTTGAAAGGATGATTCTTGAGAAAAGGCATCCGCTTTTTGATCTCTACTTTTTCTTTGGGATAATCGCCTTTGATCGCGGTTTCTCCACTGAGGGTCGAAATATAGATTCCATGGTCACCTGTGTAGCTGCGGATATTCAAGGCCGTGTCTCCTGAAACCGTATGAATCGTGCTTTCTCTGTCCAGATCGAAATCGGCATCAATTGTGATATCCCCTGACACATTGCCGATGGCGAAACGGCTGATCCGGCCGTTTTTGATCAGGCATTTGCCGCTGATCACTTTCGCGTTGATGGCCCCAACCAGGGTGTCGATTTTCAGATTTCCACCGATATTTTGAAGTCTTAATCTGTCGGACTCAATCCGACCGAAATCCATCTGCCCACTGATGGTCTTGATTTTGAGACTGCCGGACAATAATGCTGCCCGGATGTCTCCACTGACGGTGGCAATGGATCCTCGAAGCTGGGTGCCAATTGGGATTTTCAGTACCAGATCGTTGTTCGTTTCGTTTCTGAAAAAAGTGGGTGACATGGATGTTTTTTTCCAGGTCCGCTCTTTCACAAACAGAAGTCCGTCCTGAAAACTGATGCTAAATAGTTCATCGGCCGTGTTCTTTCGTAATTCCGAAAAAGAGAGTTCCACATCCGCACGTTCCATCTCGATGATCTCAAGCCCTCCTTTGATCAAGCTGATTTCCAGCTCCAGGGATTGATGGTTCAAAACAAAGTTCATAGATTCCTCCTGATGCAGTATTGGAAAATTGAAATTTAAAAATTGTTATTCAGCTGTTTTAAGTTTTTCCAGCGCGGCCTCCACATCGATCTTGCCCTGATCAAGTTGATCTATAATGGATCCTGTTGAGTCTGTTTTATCTTCTACAAAACCCAGGGCTTTTTTGGCTTTTTTCAGCAGATTCTTGACCTTGGGGTAGGAGCAGTTCAGGATCTTCTCCGATTGTTTGATACTGCCCTCTGCAAAAACAAAGACCTTGATGAAATCGAATAATTCTTCGTCCATTTCAAGCGTGTTTTTCTGGCTTTTAAAAGAACCCTTGATCCGGGTTCCACACTCGTGGCACTCCAGCTCCCGGACAAACATCCTGCCATTGCAGATTGGGCAGTTATCAGGTGCACGATGCAATTGTGTCATTTTTTTATTTCCCATCTACTTGAGGATTGAAGTGAAAATATTGATGTTGTAGTTTAATAATAGTTTAAATAATTAACATATGCAAGAGTAAATATTAATAAAATTAATAAAAAATATTATAAATGTGATTTACTAACTATTTTTCAAAACTAGATTCAGTCAACAATGTCCGGTCAGGTTTTTACAGAAAGTTGAACGATGAAAGCTGGATCGTGCGTATAAGGATTTATTAGATTTTCTTAGTTTTGCGTAGCGAAATTGAGCTTTGTTTGAGCGAGGCACGCAGCGAAGAACACCGTCGGAGGCAGGCCGGTGCAAGGGGTGTTTTGAAAATGACAGAGCGGGCATTTAAGCTTACAATGGATCTACGAACTGCTCAGAAGCGAAACAGGCGATTCAGGAAGATTAACATCGCTGCAAACGCTATTGGAGGCGATCAACCCGGAGCAAAAAAGAGGATTATGACATTTGAACCGCTATATTTAAAAACGGCCAGAAAAGGTCAGCTGCTGCCGAAAATAAACGAAGCCCGGCGGATCCTGAGTGGGTGTATCTTGTGTCCTCGTAACTGCAGGGTTGACCGGAAATCCGGTGAGCTGGGTGAGTGCCGGACAGGTGAGGAAGCAACTGTTTCCAGTTTTAATGCCCATTTTGGTGAAGAACCGCCTTTGGTTGGCGTTTCCGGGTCAGGGACCATTTTTTTTACACACTGTAGTCTGAAATGCAGCTTTTGTCAGAATTTTGATATCAGCCAGCAGGGAGCAGGTGATGAATTCTCCACAGCGCAGCTCGCGACGACCATGCTTATTCTGCAGAATGCCGGCTGTCACAATATCAACCTGGTGACGCCGACCCACGTGATCCCCCAGATTCTATCTGCGCTGTATATGGCGATCGACGGAGGACTATCCATTCCTCTGGTATACAATAGCAGTGGATATGACAATGTCCAATCCCTGCGGCTTTTGGATGGCGTCGTTGATATCTATATGCCGGATTTTAAATTCTGGGATCCTGCAGTGGCAGAATTGACCTGCAGTGCGCCGGAATATCCTGAGGCAGCACGCCAGGCGTTGAAAGAGATGCACCGGCAGGTAGGGGACCTGCAGATGAACGCTGAGGGTCTTGCACAGCGAGGACTGATCATCCGCCACCTGGTACTGCCCGGAGGGATGGCGGGAACCCGGGAAATCATGTCTTTTATCGTGGCTGAACTTTCCGACAATAGCTATGTCAACCTCATGGATCAATACCGACCTTGTGGACTGGCGGGTCAGATACCCGGTCTTGCTCAATCTCTTTCCCGAAAACAGTTTGAAAAAGCCATGGCTGAAGCAAGAGCGGCGGGTATCAGGCAGTTTGCCTGATCGAGAGTCGGGATTGTGACGATACCAGAGACGCTTTCAGTGCTATTTCGTCGTTTCAATCCTGTGATCAATCAGATCGGGAAACGACGATGTTTGTGAACATCTCCAGGGCTTTGTCTCCGAAAACATCTTTTTTGTCCACATCACGAGTGATGGAGATATCCTTTTCCATCTGCAAGTCCAAGAGATGATGGTGTGTGAGGTCTTGACCCTGGACTGGACTAATCGACTGCTTGATTCTGACATGTTTATAGAACTAGTTCTCTAGCTGTTGTTACTATTTGCGGTTGCCACAGCGGATAGTGGTTATCCGAGGTGGCGTGAGGCCGCAACATTTCTCTCAGTGCTTTTCTGAGCGGAGCCAGGGATCTTGTTGCTCCGCTCTTTGCCATCACGCAGAAATGATGTTAATCGGTTTTATCAAGCTTAAATTTTACAGAGAGGTTATAGTTGAGATTTTTTTCTCAATCTCCGCTTTCTCCAATTTACTCAAAGCGTCAGCCATGGCAATCTGAATCCTGTCTCCACTGATAGGATTTCTCAGGAATTTAAGGCCGGAAAAGCCTTCTGTTTTTGCTTGAAAAACAGCTTCTCCTTTTTGATCCAATATCTGTATGGATAAAATCAACCGAAATCTTTTAAAGAGAAGATACTGATCCTGGTCTTCGATTTTTAGATTTGCAGATAGAAATACCTCACTTTTGTTTTTCCCTTTCAGTTTACCAACCACTTGTTTTCGCAGATCCGTGCCGGCGAGGATACGATGAAACGCGTTGCTTGTTGTTTCTGGATGGGTCCATTGTGAAGCCAGGCTGCCGATGAGTTCGTCAGCTCTTTTATCTCCGGTTGTCAGTTCAATTCCATGATCCAGTTTTTTTGCTCGACGTTTGTCAGTTACAAGGTTGAGATTGAATTTTTTAAGAGAGACTTTCATCAGCTTGTACGTTTCCTTAGACATATCAGCAAAAGAAACACCACCGGCTCCTTGTTTTGCCAGATCCAATAGATCAGCTCCTGCATCACTCTTCACGCCATAATGACCCACTAATACCTGTACATTCTTTTTGGGTTGCCACTGAGGGGATTGTTGTACCCAGGTTGAGGCACAGCCCGACAGCATCAACAAAAATGATACGAGGATGGCTGTCGAAAGCTTCTGTTTGTGATTTAATTTAAACGGTTTCATGCAAATTCTCCTGTTTCAGTTTTCAATAATTTGCTGATTAATCGCAGTTATCAGCAATATCTATGGTTACGTATTCAAGCACCGATATATCTAAATGTCAGTTTGAAGGCTCTAAAATCGTATCTCATCCGGATTTCATTTATCTAAGGGTCGGCTCAGAAATTAATTCACATTCTGTTTTCAAAATGTCCAGTGCTTTTAGGACTTTTGAAAACAGATTATGTGAAGTTATTTTTGAACGATCCCTAAGCCTTATTTATTGATGACGTCTTAATGATATCAAATATACCGGCGGGCTTGTCAATCATCAGAAGCTGCAGGTTTTTGTGTTGTTTTCTGCAGGTAAAAACCTACAGGTAGGTGTAGGTTTGTCTGATTAAAAGTGGCGAAGATTTATGAGATGAGATAACGAGGCTGGGTTTATTCGCTGTTAGCGCGGTGGTGTTTTAGCGGGAGCTTTACCACAAAGACAGAGCCTTGCGGCTTTTGATCCTGAAGGGTGATTGTTCCATGCAACGCCTCGATATAGGCTTTCGCGATAGCCAATCCTAATCCTGTGCCGCCGTACTTTTTGGAAAGAGAGTCATCCACTTGAGCAAAAGGTTCAAAAATTCTGCTTAGTTCCTCTTTGGCGATCCCGATTCCCTGATCCTCAAGTTGCAACACAAAAAAACCATCCGCCTTTTTAAGTTTTAACCAGATAGATTTGCCGTTCGGGGTAAACTTGATCGCATTTCCAATCAGAATACTCAGAATCCGTTGCAATTTATCTCGATCGGAGCGGATGAACTCCGGTATTTCAGCGTCGTATCCGTAGTTGAAAATGACCCCCTGGTTTAAAGCGCGGACTTTGTTCAATCCGTAAACAGCCTGCACGATCTTTTTTAGATTGAATTCCTCCAGATGCACCTTAACCTTTTCTGTCTCAATCTTTGATATTTCGAGTATATTAGCAATAATATCAGATAGTAGATCCCCGGCTGTATGAATGTTTTGGGCAATTTTAGATACTTCCTCTCCCAACGGCCGTTTTTCACCATCGGTCATCAGTGCCTGACTGAACCCTGAAATCACGTTTAAAGGCGTTCTTATCTCGTGGTTCATGTTGGCTAGAAAGCGGCTTTTTGCAATATTAGCCATCTCCGCTTTTTTGACAGCTGCTCTCAGGCTTTCTGACTTCTTGGTGACCTGTTTTTTCAGGCTCCATGACCACAACAACGAGAAAATCACCAGAAGCCCTATAGGTATCAGACCCATCATCGCATATTTAATCACTTCTGTTGACTGCCAGGTTGTAGATCTGTCTTCTATCCATTTCTGATGAATCGCTTCAATCTCATGTTCTAATTTCAAAGCATCCAGCCCATCATTCAGGTTAGTCAAGAGTTCTGTATTCCCCTTTTTTACAGCCAGCCTGTACAAGCTTGGGAGGAGTGTTTCCCCGGTAGATACAATATCAAGGGATTTCCCCTCCTGTTCTTCCATCTCCTTAAGTGTATGAGACGCAATTGCGAACGGCGCCAGAATATAGTCATGCTGATCTGATAACAACAGCTCAAAAGCCTCTGGATAGGAGATGGCATAGGTAATATTTTTGAGTAGACCCAGAGGTTTGATGAAATTTTCGATGGATGCATCGCCTTTCAGCATGATCACTTTTTTTCCTTGGAGGTCCTTGACTGTGTGAATACCGGATTTCCCCCCGGAAAAAATGGAGTAGTAGTCCGTGTTGTATGGAATGGTGAACTCAAAAAACCGGGTTCGATCTTCAGTATACAGAACGGCCAGCAGAAGATCTATTTTACCGGATTTTAGATTATTTAAGGCCTCTGCCCAAGGGGTGAAAACAAACTTCAGGTTAACATCGATTTTTTTAGCCACAGCTTTGATCAAATCCACATCAAAGCCTTTTGGAACATTGTTTTTGTCAATAAAGCTATAGGGAGGATAGTTGTAGTCTCCACCAACAATGATGGTTTGTTTTGTCTTCGCCTGGGCCGCTGAAAAAAAGCTGAAAAAAATAGCGACTGCGACACTGTAAGCCAGGGCCAATCGCAGAAATCTGGAAATCAGTGCTCTGATTGATATTGAGGATCTGGACGGATTATTCATGGTGGGGTTGATTTCTCTATAATCGTTCACTGGTTTGATCTTGATTTTAAGCAGCGCTATCTCTTATCTGCCTGATAATTGAAAGATCTTTCCGGTGGAAACCATGAGGGATGCAATACCTTTTCAATTCTTCTGCTAAGGTCATCTATATTAAATGGTTTCTTGATAAAATCTGCGCACTGGATGACCTCTTCACTCTCTTGGCGATCATAGGCCGTGACGACGATGATGGGTAGTTTCTCAAGAGTGGATTTTTTTCTGATTCTTTTGATGGTTTCAATCCCATCCAAGACAGGCATTTGCAGGTCCAGCAGTAAAAGATCAAATTGCTCCCGCTGCAGTGATTCCAAAACCTCTTTACCGTTGCTGACAATTTGGTAGCTCAGATCCAGATTTTTAAGGATATATGCGACCATTTCCTGGTTCATTGGCTGGTCCTCGGCAACGAGCACTGTCTTATCCCTCAAACCCTTATAGATTCTGAAATCCTGATCAGCAACAGGTGGCTGATTGTCTGAGGAATCAAAGTCCAGATATCTACCTGGTATCAGGCGGATGAGGTAGTCCAGTTCGATCGTTTTGCAAATTAGCGTATCCCTGACGATGGGTGACGTTTTTATCCCCGATTCTATCTCTTTCAGTTTTTCGTATATCTCATTAAGCCCGAATCCCCCGGTAAATCCTTTTAGAGAGTGAATCTTCTCTTTTGCGGACTCCAGTTCAAGATTAAAGACCAGGGGCAGGATTTCGGCGATCTCTTTTTTTAACACTGGAAAACATTTCAGGATCGCCCTTTTCAGGTCTGGTATTCTAGCAAAAGAATCGAACCACCCCTGCACCATTCTCTCGCCAACGGTTCGCTGAGACGGATATGTTTCCCTGCTGTCAATCGGCAAGGTCAAAGTTATCACAGTCCCAATCCCCAACTCCGATTTGATATCTATGGTTCCGTTCAGATTTTCACATCTGTTTTTCACAACCTGCAGCTTGTTTGGACAATTAATCAAACATTGCTCCGGAAGATCATTTTTCTGGCTGGGGGAGAGGAGACAAACGGACTTAACAGGTTCTTCCGATTTGCCATCTCCACTATCCGCTATGTTAATGATCAATCTGTCTTTGTGAGACATGCAGATAAGGCTGATTTCCCCTTCTTCTGTATGATGCAGTGCTCTACAAATTAAGCCCGATACGATCTGAAGTAATATTGAGCGATTACTGTGGATCGATTCCGGCAGATCGGCCGCAAAATTTAAGGAGAGGCTGGTTTTCGATTTCTTGTGGGTGCTGTGATAGATGTTGTGAATGGATTCAAGCAGGGTTCGCAAGGAGATCTCATCTGTTGAATAGCCTTCGAGATTAGACATAAGTGATTTCTACCTCCTGAATATATCTTACAGCACTGTTCAGAAGAGATCGCGCCGATTCACGATTATGCGCGTCTGCTGTATGGTGCAGGTTGGAAAAAATCTCGCTCAGGTGTTTTAAATTATAGGTTTGAGCCGCATCCTTAAAGCCGGCACTTAATTGACTCACCCCTTTAAAATCATCGATTTTCAAAGCTGTTTCTACCAGGTTTAAAGACTCTCTCATTTCTTGAATAAACTCGGGAACCAGGTCTCTGACCTCCTTGTCGACAGTTTCTCTGTACGTCGGTTTATGATTCAACTCAGAGACCTTCTGAGTCGATTTTGCAACTGCACGTAATCTGTTCAGCAGAAGGTATTTTTTGATCGGTTTCGATAAGACCGTATCACAACCGGCTGCATAGCATTTATCGTGCTCATCCTTAAACGCGTGGGCAGTCAGTGCCATGATAAAGACCCGGTCCCTGCAGTTATTAGCTTCCCATTCTCGAATCGTGCGGGTGGCTTCAAATCCGTCTACAACGGGCATTTGGATATCCATCAGCACACAGTCGTAACGGTTACGAATCACCTTTTCGATTGCCTGTTGTCCGTTTTCAGCTATATCAAGGGTAATCGGGAGCTCTTTTAAAAAGAGGCCCATGACTTTTTGGTTTTCTTCAATATCTTCAGCCAACAGAATATTCAGTTCTGGAAAATCGTCTGCTTCTGTGACGTTTATCTGGTTCTGCTGCTCCAGAGACCGACCCGGGTTGACAGCGGGTGATGTTGAACATGTCAGCGGTAAGACAACCGTGAACTCTGTGCCTTTTCCCTCTTCGGACTGAACCCGAATATGCCCCGCCATCTTCTCGACGAGAGAGCGCGTGATAGCGAGTCCCAATCCACTTCCTCCGAATTTTCGGGATGTCGACATGTCCGCCTGAGTAAAACTCTCAAAAATCATTGCTTGGTGACCCTCGTTAATCCCGATACCGGTATCGCGAACAATAAAATTCAGGTCGTTGTTATCGGAGAGCTGATTTTTGCGGATAATGAATGTCACGCCTCCATCGCCAGTAAACTTAATCGCATTTCCCAGAAGGTTGATCAAAATTTGACGCAGTCTGTTAGGATCACCGATTCGGTATGGATATACATCCTCGTCGATATGACAATTAAAGGTGAGACCTTTTTCCCGGGCCTGAACTTGCAGAATCTGACAAAGATCGTCTATCTGATCATTCAAATTGAATTCTATTTTTTCCAGTTCGAGCTGTCCCGATTCGATTTTCGAAAGATCAAGAATATGGTTTGTCAACGTCAGCAATGTCTCCCCCGATGTATCCATTGATCGGATCAGCTCCATCCGATCATCCCTGGTCGGGGATTCCTGTAACAGTTCTGTCATCCCCAGGATCGTGTTCAGGGGTGTTCTGATTTCATGACTCATATTGGATAAAAAGGCGCCCTTTGCTTTGGAAGCGGCGACGGCTTCCTCTATCGATTTTTCTAACTCCTTTGTGCGTTGACCAACTTTTGCATCCAGGGTTCTGATGTTGTTTTTCAGTTGCGTCACCATTTCCACGAACGCTTTTCCAAGCATGCCAAAAACATCTTCCCGTTTAACAAACTGAGAAAACGTCTCTGGAACATCGAGCTTCCCTTTCATGAGAAAGATGGCGATCTCTTCCAATTGAGATAACGGTTTGAAAATAAACCGTTTCGCAATGAAAATGCTCATGGCTGCAGATAGGACGACACCGATGAAAGTCAGAATCGCTATCTTTATTAATTGAGGAAATAAATGGTAATACAGCGCTTTCCTGTAATCGACAGCGATCCTGACCAGACCAATGGGCTTATCAAGATACTTGATTTCTATCGCTTTGAGAACAAAGTCGGAAGAGTTCTGGAAATAGGGGAAGTCCCTCTCTTTGTACTCAGGGCGTTGTTTTTTTACAATCAGTTTGCCGTCAACGGAGATGTCGGCATAGATAATAACCTCATTATAAACCAGTGCTTCCAGCACATTGTTCATTGCGGGTTCGTCCAGATGCCAGACCACTGATACCAGACTGGTTTTCAGTAGTTCTGTAAGGCTGGAAAGCGTCTCATCCAGCTGTTTATTAATCTCGGAGGTATTCAACAGCATGAGTGTTGTTAACGCCGTAATCAGAATAACACTGGCAGATGAAACAATTATCAGGCTGATTTTTCGACCAAATTGGGACTTTCCAATTTTGGTTGTCGAGTCTGTTTTATTCATTGTCTCCCTTGTTTTTAATCACTGGCATAATGATGCCGGACGACGCCCACTTGGTGTAAATCCTTTTCATAGTCCCATTTTGCATCAGAATTTTTTTTCCTTTGTCAAATTCTGAGATCTGTTTCCTGGCTGTTGCGGTTTTTCTGCCGATGAGATAGTCAGCAACAGGCTCTATGATCAGGCTTTTTTTGTATTTGTGGAAAACCAGTTCTTTCTTAAGTCGGTAGTCAAAGGAATCTTCATAACCGATTACACCGAAAACCCTGTCGCTATCCAGCATATAAAATCCCTGCATTAAGGTGCTGGCAGGATCTTTCCTTACATGACGTATCGCTTCCCACTTCTTTCCATAGGACCAACCCCGTACTGTTGCAATTCGCTTTCCGGCCAACCATTTGAAATTGTTTAAAAGATGACTATTTTCCGTTTTTATGTAAATCAGGATATTGGTTTGATCAACCGATTCCCGGGAATAATAGAACTCCTTTTCTCTTTCTTTCGTTTTTACCGCTGGAAATATCAACTGGACTTTGCCGGTTTTCAGGTGGTGCAATCCTCTCGACCACGGTGCGACGAAGAGTCTAATCGTATACCCCCTTTCATGATAACTCTCTCTGACAACATCCCAGCTGAAACCCTGGAGTTGTGAAGAATCGGTTCCCGGGGGCAGAATCTCTTCGATTTTCTCAACTGCCCCGGCTTTCTTAAAACAGTTGGGGGGGAAGTCTGTCAGAGTTGCTATAACAACCATGTTTTCCAGCGCGAAAACAGACGTTGAGACCAGTAGAAAGTACAGAAACAGGTGAAGACGCTTCAGGTTCATATTTTAAGAGACTTTTTTCAGTGACCGGTGCGACGCCATTGGGCTACCGTTTTCCAGCAGAAAGCAGACAGGTGATTTGATGCTTCAAAGTGGTGTGATTAAGGGCGTGTCAGGGGGGATTTTACTTCCATTGACTCTGTCCTGATATTTGCAGAATATCCTACACATTTTTAATAAATTTGACGGTGATTTGAATCAAGAATGCTGCTGGGATGTCGTAGTGACCTGAAATAAAAACAGACTAATTTTCCTCCCAGATGGTTTCGAAAGTGAGGTTTTCCAAGAGATTCTCAAATTGATGATAGAAATTGTAACCTCTGTAAAAATGAAGTAAGGTGAAACCATTAAAACCTTGGATATTCATTTGACCTATCCGTGTCGTTCCTCAAAAAAAAAATTACAGTTGCAACTGATACGACGCCATCAAGGTAATTAATT
>JABGPJ010000074.1 GCA_018645005.1 Deltaproteobacteria bacterium
GAGATGCTTTGCTGCTGCTGTTTTATGATTTCCTCGGTCGTTCTTTCAGCGGAGATGAATTCCGTTTCCTTCATGCTTCCATCCATTTTCATCAATATAAATGCAATTTTTGCCCGATACTTCAGCCGGCTCTGGATGAAAATCCAATTTCGTAAAAACCACTTATGTCACCCGATAGCAGGCTTTAATAAACTGTCCCAATTGTTAATTCCCCCATGCTGAAATCAGTTTGCTGCTGACTGACTGCCATACGGTTTCTGTTTAAGATGTGCCCGGGAATGGACTATTGTACTCTTGAAGAGGATTTTTCTTAAGTGACAGCGGTCAATTGATTCCGAACAATTCCCAGGGAAACCAATTGACAACAGTTCATATGAAGCTTTTGCTTATGATAGCGGGACCATATCTGTCTTCTTGAACTGAAATAGGAATTTGCTGACGAAGCCTTTGAAAATCAGAAACAACAACACGAGAGTGGAAATATATGCGATGACGCCATGGCTTTCCTCACCCCCGGAGCTGATCCAGTTCTGAATCGAAAGACCTGAGAAATCGTAGATAAAGTTGACCAGAACGCCAAACAAGAGGGAATTGATTAAAATAGAGATCAAATAGATGAGCGCTGTTTTTTTCCCAAGCAGTTTCGACACCACCGTCAGGGTGGCCATGTTGGTGGCGGGCCCTGCCAGCAGAAATACAAGTGCGGCGCCTGGAGACAGTCCCTTCATCACCAGGGCAGCGGCAATGGGTGTTGAAGCGGTTGCGCAAACATATAAAGGCGTTGCCACGACCAGCATGATCAGCATAGACAGTATGCCATCACCCAGATAGGCCTCGATGAGTCCAGGAGAAAGGAAGACGCCGATTAAACCTGCCAGTAGAACGCCCAGCATCAACCACGATCCAATATCGTCCAGTAAATCGCCAAACGCGAATTTCATACCAGATCGAAATTTATCCATTTTTGAGAGCTTAAGATTTTCTCCTGTACCACAGGAGCCTTTGTTGCTTCAACAGGATACCGGGATGGGCTCAGGAGCTTCTTCAGAATCAAAGAAATGAACAAACAAGCCGGTTGTAATTGCTGTCACAAATGCCGTCAACGGCCTTAAAATGGTCATGACAGGATCAAGCAGTGCATAGGTAATCGCAATCGAGTCTACCCCTGTCTCCGGTGTCGAGATCATGAAGGATGAAACGGCGCCTTTACTTGCACCTTGCTCTTTCAGACCTGCAGCAGCAGGCAATACGCCGCAGCTGCATAGCGGTATGGGTATTCCGATCAGGGATGCCTTGATCACACCTGAGATATTGCCCCTGCCCAGATGCTTCTTGATTAATCCGTCCGGGAGATAGGCTTTCAATAATCCGGAAATAAAAAAACCAAAAAGGACGTAGGCAGAAGAGTCCAGCAGAACCATCCAGGATGATTTGAGAATCTCAGCCCCAAGGGGTATGATTGAGTCCATAATATTAAATTTAAAGTGCTTATATGATCAGATGTTCATGTAATAGAATACATGACAAATCTAATATACGGATCGTTCAATAATAACTTCACATAATCTAATAGCAAAAGTCCTAAAAACACTCGATATTTTGCAAATAGAATGTGGCAGCAAAGTGTTTCTTTTCTTGACTGGGAAACACTTGACTAATTTTTGAGTCGACCCATAGCTACTGGATGAAGTTATCTGCTCTCTAAGACATGATTCAGTCCCTGGTTTATCAGCTGGCTGATATGATTATCGTCGAGACTGTAATAAACATTCTTTCCCTCTTTGCGAAATTTTACAATCTTCGATGATCGTAAAACCCTCAATTGATGAGAAACAGCTGACTGATTCATATCCAGCACACTGACCAGGTCGCAGACACACAGCTCGGAAGACAGCAACGCCTCCAGAATACGAATACGCGTAAAATCCCCCAGTGCTTTGAACAGATTTGAAAGCTCCATCATCTGTTCAGCTCGCGGTAGCTCTTTTTTGACCTTCTCCACGAGTTGTTCGTGAATGCAGACGTCCTCGCAGATATCGGGTTCCAGTTGAGTTGTCATAATATAATACGCATGAATAGTTGTTCATATATTAATACGATATCCGGGCTGAATTGTCAATGAGCGGGCTAACCAAAACAGGAAAAATTATATCCGAAACGATGTGAGATGGACTTTATCAGGGAGCTAAACTTCTTCCGCCGTCGCATACCAGCACCTGACCCGTTACCAAATCGGACCCTGTGATCAAACTCAAAATGGCATCGGCCACATCGTCTGGCGTTGACACCTTTCCAAGGACTGTACGTTCTTCATTGGCCGCTTTCAGTTTAGCATAGTTTTTTCCGAACCCTTTTTTCAGCCAGTCTCCGTCAATAAAAGACGGCGCCACGGCATTCACCCGTATTTTTGGGGCCAGGACTCTGGCCAGCGAAGTGTTAAGGTTTATCAGTGCTGCTTTTGAAGCACAGTATGGAATAGAACTCCCAACAGCATTGATCCCGGATGAGCTGGCCACATTTATAATGACACCCCCTCCTGCTTCATTAATTGGATCTCTGGCAGCCCGGGCGCACAAAAAAGGACCTTTGAGGTTCACATTCAAGACCTGGTCCCAATCTTCATCTTTGACTTCATCCAGTTTGAAATCGCGGATAAAACGGGTGGTACCGGCATTGTTTATTAAAAGATGGAGTTGTCCAAAGGTCTCTACTGCCCCCTGAACCATGGCTTTGCAATCAGCGTCGTTTGAAACATCCGCTTTCCAGGCGATGGCTTTGACGCCCAGTTTTTCAATTTCAGCCACTGTCTCTTCGGCTTGAGTCTGGGATCGGCTGTAGTTGACCAGGACGTTGCAGCCTAGTTTTGCCAGTTTCAAACTGGTAGCGCGACCGACACCTGTTCCACCGCCAGTCACAATAGCGGATTTTCCCATAACATCCATACGCATACTCCTTTGATTGGTTGCCAGATAAATTTTATTCATAAAAAAGACTAGTTAAAACTCCTGATGTCAAAGTATGATGATAGAGAATCAATTGAGCTGTCCAGTAAAAATCATGGTTGATCAGGCAAATAGACGGAAGGTTGAAGTCAGAGAGCGGAAGGGCAATATATCGACTTAATTCTGGCTATAAGTCTTGCAGGGATGGTTGCAATTGGATACTATTTTTTTGGAATGATTCATTTATTGAACAGATCAAAATGATCAGGGAGAAAGATAATGACGCAACTTATCA
The DNA here is from genome assembly GCA_018645005.1 of Deltaproteobacteria bacterium. GTDB lineage: Bacteria > SAR324 > SAR324 > XYD2-FULL-50-16 > XYD2-FULL-50-16 > JAHJRI01. The sequence goes on from JABGPJ010000074.1 coordinate 3,238, forward strand.
CACGTAGATTGGGACGGACCGGAAGACACGTGACTACGCTGGGACTCGGAGGCCAAGCCTCTATTCAGTGGGCCGCAGAAGGAGTGAATCCGATTTCGATCATTGAGAAAGCCTTTCAACTGGGTATTAATTATATAGATACATCGAATATTTACGGGCCGAGTCAGAAAAATTTCGGTGAAGCCTTTCGTCGTCTGAAACTATCCCCCTCAAGAGATGATTATAATCCGACCGTTCGTGAACAGTTGTTTATTGCCAGTAAAACCCATATTCGCTCTGAGAGGCGTCCGGAGGGCGAACGCTTCCGCACCGATTTCAGTGAAGGTATGGTGGACGAATTTGGTGTTTCAACGGCAATCGATGATGTCCGACGCTCTTTGAGCCTGTTGTTCGGTGATGGCCAGGGGGATTATCCTGAAGGCGCCTATCTGGACTCAATTCAGTTTCACAATATTAACACGAAGGATGAAGTCGATATGCTGTTTGAAGGGTTTGATGATCCAAGTCCGGATCGACCCTGGATCGGATCGCTGGTTGCGATGCTGGATCTGCGTGAAGGCACCAACCGAACTGGATGTAATCCTAAAAAAGAAAAGCTGGTCAAGCATATCGGTATATCCGGCCACTGGAACACGGCTGCGCACATCTATGCCATTCAGAGGGATAGACAACGGATTATTGACACGCTTTTAGTCACTATCAATCCCAGTGACCGCAAATATATGGCCCATCGTCACAACGCGATTGCTGCCGCGGCAGCCGCTGATATGGGGGTTATCGGTATGAAGGTCTTTGCGGATGCGTCGTATTATCACAAAGAGGTCAGATTCTCTAATAAACCGGAGGATGTGTACTGTGACGTCGGATCTCCTGAAATGCCAAGCGGAGATCTCATCCGTTACGCACTGTCCGTTGAAGGCATCAGCACGCTCATCGTCGGTATTGGCCATATTGATGAAAAGGCTGAAAAATGCCAGCTCAAGCAGAACCTGGCGGCAGCTCAGCTTGCAGAATCCCTGGACAAGGATGAAATGAACCGGATTGAGAAGATGGTTGTTTCCGCGGGCAAGGATTCAGCCAATGCATACTTTCAGCGGAAAGCAATTGGGCTGACTGCTCCTCGCAATGTGGGTGTTGAAGAGGATTCGTCCATGCCGGCTCTGAACCGCAGTGCAATCCGCGTGAGTTGGGATACCTCTTATGCAGGCACCGAACCGATTGAACGCTATGATGTGCTTTGTGATGAGGAGGTGATCGGTACTGTGCCCCACGTTCCCCAAATCACTCAACAACCATTTCATTTTGATGACATTTTGAGCGAAGATCAGAGGAAGAGCGCCCGGCAATACAGGGTCCGAGCTGTGGATGCTGTCGGAAACCAGGCTGAAAGTAACCCATTAGCGATAGACCTCCTTTAATTAAAGTAACCTTCTCCAAGCATAAATGCGCCTTAAGTTCCAGCTTATGTCCCTCTTGGTCTAAGGGGTGGCTCAAAAATTAGTCAAGTGTTTCCCATTTGAAAAGGAAACACGTTGCTGTCACATTCTATCTACAAAATGTCCAGCTATTTTAGGACTTATGTAGATAGATTATGTGAAGTTATTTTTGAACGATCCCTAAGGGGGCAGGCAACTGGGATAATTCTATTTCAGTATGTTGGCCTAAGATTTCGAATATCAAATCGGGAAAAAACACAGAAATTTTTATGAAATTTCCTTCCTTAAAAGGCCGTTCTGAGCGATTGCTTCCGGAACAATCCGATGAAGAAAAGATGGTTCTGCTTAAAATCGCAGCCCACCAGTTTCTCGGTCAAAAATGGTTGTATTTTAAGAAAATAAAAGGAACAGATCAATCCGGAAAACTCATCAAGGAAAAATCCCTGTTCGAGGAGATGAAAGCAACCCGGTCGGCCTTGAAATTTACCTCGAAAAATACCTTGCGACAGTATATTCTGGCTTTTCAGAACTGTATGAAGGAAATCAAAAGCTTTGCTGTCACAGATGAGGAATTTCCCGAATTACCAGACGATTCTGATGGCAAAGTTCTCAAATCTATGATCCCTGAGCTGGATGCGGTGATCATTGCCTGGACCCCTTTGAAATTTCTGCTACCTGCCAGACAAATCCGTGAAAAAGGACAGGCCTCCGAGAGGCACACAGAAGGTTTGATTGCCAAACTGTTCTTCAAAGTGGCCGGATTCTACGCGGTACCGGAAAATTGGGACAGCAGAAAACTGTCATTTTATCTGGACCGCATTGGCAAAGACAGCCCCTATCAAGATGTTGTTCAAAAGCTGGAGCCCTTGAAAAAGAATCTGCTTAAGTTCAGTGAAGAGTTCGAACAGATTAAATTCGGGCAGGCGGCTTTGTCCAAAGATACGACTTCAGATGCAGGCGCCTTTGATGATGCCATGGAAATTGAGAATTTTGATTCTCAAGTGCAAACTCTGTACTGGCATCGATTTATCTATAAAGCCATCGAGAGTTTTCTGCTGAAGTACTACCTGACCCTGGTCTCTTCCACCGCATCTATTCATGCTGTGCGCTACCTTTCAACCGTTTTTGAGCCAGCCCTGACCCATGCTATTGATATGTCAGTTCTGTTCGACGGTTCGTTTGATACGGATATCTCAAAAAAAAGGTTTAGAAAAGCCTTTGTGGAACTTCAACAAAAACGAGTTGATCAAGAATCCACCAAAAAAATAAAGATGAGGCGGGGCGTATTTGAGGTTTACAATTATAATCTTCCCCTCATTACAAGACACGGGGTTCCATATGAGATTAACAAAAACATAAAAAAAACATCATTCTGGTGGTTATTCGTCGAGAAAGCCATTCTGGGTAAAAACCGCACTGACCTCGCTACAGAGTTGAATTATACCCCGCACAAGAAATTATCCCAGAGTATCGCCGATGCTGTGCAACAAACTGAAGATTTATCAAATGAGAAGATTAAACGAACGGCTGAACTGGCAGGGCTCAAAGAAGGCATTGAAGAACTGAATGACGAGATGATCGCTCTTGATAAAGCGTTTAGAGATGAAAATCCGGTGCAGAAAAAAGAGCAACTGCAGCAGAGAAACAACAATGTCGAAAAAGGTCTGCAGGAAACCGCAAACCTGCTCAAAAAGATGAAGGAAGAGGAAACCGGCTTGATCCAAACGGAAGAAAAGCTGGCGCAGGAAAGAGATCAATTGCTTGAGGAAGAAGGAACTCTGAAGAAAGCGGCAGTAGAGGTTCAAGCGACAATAACTCAATTAGAAGCTGAACTGAAGGAAGCTACCATTAAAAAGACTGCTCTTGAAACGGAAAGTGCACAAACCAAAAATGAAAACCAGGGAACAGGACCCGATCAGAAAAAAAGCGCTAATCAAAAGATTGAAGCCTTACTGGCTGATATTGAGAGAAAGAGTGAAAAACTACAGCAAGCACGGGCTAAGCTGAGTTCCGTCACCGAAAAGTTAACAACAGTGGGAGCAAGAAGAACAAACGATATCCCGGAAAAGTTTGAGCAAACTCAAGCAAAACATACTGAGATATTAGAAAAAATCAACGAATTTGATCTTAAGGGGTTAGATCAAAAAAAGCAGAAAAAACAGATACAGGAAGAGCAGATCGCTCTTGAGGAAAGGGATATCCGCTACGCAGAGTCTAAAAAGAAGATCGATTCTACTATAAAAAATTCAAGAAAAAATCTGGAAAAGGATGCCAAAACTATTGAGAATATTGTAAAAAAAATCGCTGACACTGAGGCCGCAAAAGCAGAACTACAAAAGAAGCAGCAGGCGGTGCTGGAAGAAACCAAACAGAAACTGGAAGCCTTGAACAGTGTGGAAACCCGCTCTGCTATATTGATACATATTTCAGCCTTACTGATTACCAGTTCCCAGAAACGAAAAGAGGCCTGGCAAAAGGTACTTGAGCGGTTCAAGCAGAGATTGATTTCTGATCAAAAACTGGCGCAGAGCCGTGTGGAAGAGATTAAAAAAGAGTCTCAGAAAAAACTGCGGGAAATGGGGAAGAAGGCTTCAAAACTGGAACGTTTAAAACAGGGTGCCGCTGTCGAAGATTTCAAAAAGGAGATGGAGATTTATCAGCAGAGTGTTGCTCAGAAAAACAGGCAGATTATTAAATTCGCAAAACAAGAAGCCGAACTTCAGAAACAACGGATTACGCAGATGTTTCATAAAATATCAAAAGATAAAAAGAGGAATGATGCGCTTTCAGCACGTCATCTTTTTGAACTGATATGTCAAATGGATGAGGGAGAACAGTTTAAGAATGAATTTATGGACTATCTAATTCAAAGCACTGCCCAGAAATACCAACAGAAGCTGGAACCGCTTTACAGCAATATGTTTACTGTTTTCAATCCCACTCTACTCAAAAAAGTAAGTCTGGTTAAGGCTTTAAATAAATCTGGAGATGTCGATGGTGTTCGGTTGGTGCTCAGCGATGAAGAACAAAAAGGATTTAACGGTATTGTCCAGGGGATAAAAAATAATTTAAGGAAACAGAAACCGGACATTTTCGACTGTCAAGCGAAAATCGCTAACATTATTGCAACCATTGACGGGCTGTTGAATATCAAGATTGACAACCCCAGCCTGCTGCTTGTCCTGGGGACGAATTTCTTCGCACCCAAAAACCCGAAAGCAGCCAAGCTGCACCCCGGGCTGATTAAAAGGATATTGGAACTCAACCATATCATGACACCAGTTGCGGAAAACAGCCTTATCCTGGAAGGAAAGGAAAATGAGAGAGATCCTGTTAATCGGATTAACACCTCGTTATTAAGAAAACTGATCGCGGAGAATCAACCTGCTTGATTCCATCTATAATTTATTCTTGGAGGATACTCGATGATAGATATTAAAGTCACGTTTTTATCATATATAAAGTTTGAAACCGGTCTGGATGAAGTTCAGGTTTCGTTGGAGGAGAATTCCACGATTCAGGATCTTGTCAAGAATCTACAATCCACCTATGGAGATCGACTGATCCGCTTTATGATTAATAAAGAAAGCGGTAACTACGTTTCTCTTTTCATGAAAGACAACCAAATTTGCGACCCGGCAGAAAAACTGAATCATCAGGACAGTATCATTATCATGCCCGTGGGCGCGGGTGGTTAAGACCCATTGAAAACAGTCCTCAATCCTATACTCCCACTTCCATATTATCCTTGCAAAACAGGTTTTATTCAGCAATGTCCGGTTAGGTTTTTGCGAAACAAAAGCTGAATGATAAAACCTGTCTCTACGCATAAGGATTTAAAGATTTTCTAAATTTGCTACACGAAAAACCGCCAAACTCGCCTGCCTCGCTCAAACAAGGCTTATTTTCGCTACGCTAAACTAAGAAAATCTAATAAATCCTTATAAGCTCGATCCAGGCTTCATCATTCAGCTTTCTGCATAAACCTAACCGGACATTGCTGGGTTTTATTTCGCTAACCACAATCATTTTCAAGATTAAACACTTGCACGATAGACCAAAAAAGTAAAACGGCTCTGTCGTTTGAATTGGTTTCAAGGTCGAACTGTAAAGTGTTTAATTGCAAGGATGAGCTGCTGATTATTATTTCGGACAGTAAATTCGTATTGGCGAAAAAATAAAATTAGTTTGACAGGAAAAATTCAGGAGCGATATAATAAAACTTTAGGTCGATGATCATTAATTTGATCCTTTTTATGCCACCCATCTCTTTCGGCTTTGGACTGAATAGAGGAGTTAATTATGCCGAGAAAAAACATCAATATCTCAGACAAAATTGAAACCCTCTCCATTTTGGACGAACACGGAAAATTGGATGAAGACCTTGAACCGGATATTCCGGAGGATGAGCTGATCAAACTCTTGAGAGGGATGCTTTTAGGACGAAAGTTTGATGAACGCATGCTGAATCTGCAAAGACAAGGGCGCATCGGTACTTTTGCCCCGATCAGCGGTCAGGAAGCGGCTCAAATTGGCGCTATTGCATTGCTGCGTTCTTCGGACTGGATGGTACCGGCCTTCCGGGAAACCGCCGCAGAGATCTGGCGGGGACGTTCCCTCGAAAGTGTGATTATCTATAACAGCGGCTATTGTGAAGGGGCTCAGATCCCTGAAAATTTGAATAACCTGCCCATTTCGGTGCCGGTCGGATCACAGATCCTCCATGCGGTCGGACTGGGTTGGGCCATGAAATACCGCAAAGTCGATGATGTCGTGATGACCATTTTTGGAGATGGTGCAACCTCGGAGGGGGACTTTCATGAGGCCCTCAATTTTGCCGGTGTGTTTCAGACCCCGGTAATATTTGTTTGCCAGAACAACCAGTGGGCCATTTCAATACCGGTGCACAAACAGACCCGCTCAAAAACCCTGGTTCAAAAGGCGCTTGCCTACGGTTTGCCCGGAATTCAGGTGGACGGCAATGATGTGCTGGCTGTCTATGTGGCCGCTCAGGAAGCAGTTGCAAGAGCGCGCGCTGGTGGAGGCCCGACACTGATTGAGTGTGTCACATACCGCATGACAATGCACACAACAGCGGATGATCCCACACGTTATCGCAGTGATGAAGAGGTTGAGATGTGGCGCAAGCGGGATCCGATTGAGCGCTTTCAAAAATACCTTCTAAGTAGAGGTACGCTTTCCCGGGATAAACTTGAGGGGCTTGAAGCGGAGATTTTGACCCAGATCCAGACTGCCATTGATCAGGCAGAAGCAGAGATGACATCTCTTGGCGATCCTGTCGATATGTTTGATCACTCCTATGAACAGATGCCTGCCTACCTGATGGAGCAAAAGAAGGCTTTCCTGGCAGAACTTGATGAATCAAGAGAGGAGGCTGATAATGGCTAAATTGACAATGGTTCAAGCCCTCAATCTGGCTCTGCAGCAGGAAATGAGAAATGATGATAATGTGATCGTTTTAGGAGAGGACGTTGGTCTGGATGGGGGTGTTTTTAGAGTCACCGAGGGCCTCATCCAGGAGTTTGGAGAAGAGCGGGTGGTGGACACGCCCCTGGCCGAATCTGGTATTGTGGGCATGTCGATTGGAATGTCACTTTATGGACTCAAGCCAGTTTGTGAAATTCAGTTTTCCGGCTTTACCTATCAAAACTTTCATCAAATTGAAAACCATGCTGCCAGATTTCGCTGGAGAACCCAGGGCCGATATACGGTTCCCATGGTCTTGCGATCCCCATATGGTGGTGGTGTCCGGGCGCTTGAACACCACTCGGAAAGCCGGGAAGCGTATTGGGCGCATATGCCGGGTATAAAAATGGTCATCCCTTCAGGGCCAAGAAATGCCAGGGCTCTCCTGGTCAGTGCCATTCGGGATCCCGATCCAGTCATATTTTTTGAATCCAAGGCGCTTTATCGGGCCTTTCGGGAAGAGGTTCCGGAAAAAGAGGAAACACTGCCCCTGGGTAAATCTCAAGTTGTTAGAGAAGGCAAGGATCTGACCTTGATTGCCTATGGGGCAATGATGCGCCCAACACTTGAGGCCGCGACTGAGTTGCAGGAAAAACTTGGTGTGGAAGCAGAGGTGATCGATCTTCTGACTGTTTCGCCTTTGGATGATACCCTGTTTGTTAAGTCAGTGCTGAAAACAGGTCGGGCAGTGGTCATTCATGAGGCCCCCAGAAGTTTTGGTGCCGGTGCGGAAATCGTCTCGCGGCTGATGGAAAAATCGTTTTACTATCTGGAAGCACCAATTGAGCGTGTCACGGGCTATGATGTTGTTATTCCACTATACAGTCGGGAAAAAGAGTATCTACCAAACGCTCATCGGATCACACGCGCCGCGAAAAAAGTGTTGGCGGCATAGCTGTTATGCATAGGTTGAAGTCTGAAGGTAAAAACTGTTATTTCATTCGAGCGAATTCAGCCTCCAATCTGTATATTGCTGAATTGATCAAGTCTTTACAAGCTGAGGAATTGATATGACCATGTCTTTTAAACTCCCGGATTTGGGAGAGGGAATACATGAGGCCGAAATACTTGCGATTCCCGTTACAGTTGGCCAGGAAGTGAAAGAGGGGGACACGATCTTGGAAGTTGAAACCGACAAGGCCGCAGTAGAGATCCCTTCTCCATATACAGGCAGCATCAGCGAGATATGTGTCAAACCAGGTGATATGATCAACGTTGGTGATGTCATTATGACATTCTCAACAGATGCCAGACCCGAAAGTATTAAAATAGAAGAGCCTGTGCCTCAGCAGGTTTCATCTGAGCAGGCTGCCGCCAACCCGATTCAATCCACTCTGGAAGCCAAAACGGTTCCAGTCCCGGCATCACCAGCGACCCGTCGTTTGGCGCGGGAGTTGGGCGTTGATCTAAAACAGGTCGCCCCCAGCGGTCCTGCAGGCTTGTTGACGGCGGAGGATGTTCGCGGTTCCGCGAAACGGAAAGACGTAGGCCAGGCTGATATTCCGGCGACAGTTCCGGATCCCTCGACATCAGAAATTTCTGCCTCAATCGATCTGCCGGCGTTACCGGATTTCAACAAATGGGGAGCGGTCGATCGTATTCCATTTCGCTCCATCAGGCGGGCCACTGCAAAACAGATGGCCCTGTCCTGGTCTCAAATCCCTCACGTTAACAGCCAGGATGTTGTGGACTTAACCAGGTTTGAGGCTTTTCGGAAGAAACACAAAACCGAAATTGAGGCGGTTGGCGGCAGGCTGACCATCACAGTCTTTATATTGAAGGCCATTGTCACCGCCCTGAAAAAGTATCCGAATTTTAACGCCACGCTGGATAGTGCAAACTCCGAGATTATTCTCAAAAAGTACTACCATCTTGGTGTGGGGATGAATACGGACAGTGGGTTGGTCGTGCCTGTGGTGCGGGATGTTGACCGCAAGAGTATCAGGGAACTGGCAATCGAAGTAAACGAACTGGTTCTTAAAACCCGGGAACGCAAAACCACCCTAGAAGAGATGCAGGGTGGAACCTTTACCCTCACCAATACCGGGGCTATGGGGGGAGGATTTTCCGTGCCGATTATTAATTATCCGGAAGTCGCTATCCTGGGTATTGGACAGGCCAGAATGCAGCCAGTCGTCAGAGAAAACGAGAACGGTGAATACGTTGTTGTTCCAAGACTGATGATGCCGATCGTTCTTTGTATTGATCACAGGGTCCTGGACGGATCGGATTCGATTCAGTTTCTGAGAGTTATCATCAATTCTCTGGAGGATCCGGATCAATTGTTGATGAATATGGTTTAAGGAGATGAACGATGGTGATGGGTGAATTGACACAGGAAACCGACCTGCTGGTAGTAGGTAGCGGGCCGGGAGGGTATGCGGCCGCTTTTAGAGCAGCCGATCTGGGTCTGGATGTGACCATGATCGACCCGGGTGCTCGACCTGGTGGCGTCTGCCTCTTTGAGGGCTGCATCCCATCCAAGACATATCTTCATCTTTCTGAACTCATATTTGATGCAGCCAAAGCAGAATCCATGGGCATTGCATTTGACCGTCCACGAATCGATCTGGAAGGGATGCGAAAATGGAAGGAGAAGGTTATTGATCAAATGGCAAATGGTCTGGTCAGCCTGAATAAGCGCAGAGGAGTTCAGCTTCTGCAGGGGAGGGTAGTCTTTGAGGGTCCTCAATCAGCCCGTGTCTACGATTCTGAGGTCAGTCATATCAAATTCAAAAATGCCATTCTGGCGACCGGATCGACACCTGTTCCATTTCCAGGGTCCTCTTTTAAACCGGAAAGTCGCATCATGAGTTCGACAGGGGCGTTGGCCCTGGCCAGCGTCCCCAAAAAGCTCCTGATTGTTGGGGGTGGCTATGTCGGGTTGGAATTGGGAACAGTCTATGCGGCTCTTGGAAGCCAGGTCAGCCTGGTTGAACTGGCAGACAGACTGTTGGCCGGGGTGGATCATGATCTTGTCGAGCCACTGCACCGCAGGCTGAAAACTGTTTTTAAGGAAATTTATCTGAAAACGAAGGTTATCTCAATGAATGAGAAGGAAGATGCAGTGGAGGTGATATTTGAGGGTGATGTCGCTGACACTTTGCAGCATTTTGATAGCGTACTGGTCGCTATTGGACGGAATCCGAACACTGTCGATCTGGGTCTGGAAAACACAAAGGTTAAGGTTGATGCCAAAGGGTTTGTGCTGGTGGACGACCAGCAACGGACCGCAGATGAACATATCTATGCAGCAGGCGATGTTGCGGGTGGCATGATGTTGGCCCATAAAGCCATGCGGGAGGGTAAAGTTGCAGCGGAGGTGATCGCAGGGCTCCCGTCGGCCTTTGATGTCCGGGCCATTCCGGCAGTCGTTTACACAGACCCTCAAATCGCGTGGTGCGGTATGACAGAGACCCAGGCAACGCAGGAGAATCGGGCCATCAAAGTGCAACGCTTTCCCTGGAAATTCTCCGGAAGAGCCGTCACTATGGGGGCACCGGAGGGTCTGACCAAAATCCTGGTAGATCCCGATTCAGGACGAATTCTCGGGGTTGGTATCACAGGCAGGGATACGGAAGGTTTGATATCAGAAGGGGTCCTGGCTATTGAGATGGGGGCCCTGGCAGAAGATATGGCCCTGAGTATTCACCCTCACCCGACCCTTTCAGAAACCGAAGCGGAAGCGGCGGAAATCTTTCTGGGCAGCACGACCCATATATTGTCAAAACCGGCTAAGCATAAAACGGAATCCACCGTTATGAGCTAATAGCTTCGTGGCCGATCGTTGTTTTACCCAGGAGAAAACATGGAAAGAGGCAGCCCTTCGTATTGACTTTTTTTGAAACAGAATTTTGCGGTTGAATCCCCCCATCGTGTCTGGTCACGTAAATGTTGCATAAACGATTGTCCATCTTTGATTAAAGTGCCGCCCACGACATCCACTCCTCTGGAGAAAAGAGGATCTGGAAAATAACCGGCTGTCGGACCAATGACTGAGACAAGGGCACTAGGAGAACAATGGGTCAACACATTGTCCAGCGTATTGTTGTACACCGTAGTGCTGGTGCAGAGTACGCTGTCGCAATCTTTCAGCAACGTTGGATCAAGTGTGATATTATATTGGGGATATTTGTGGATCAGCGTCTCTTTTTGCTCGAATATGATCAAATCAGCGCCCAGGCTTTCCACTCTTTTAATCAAGGGCCGGAACAGGCCTACCATCCCAACTCGCTGACCTTTTTCGATGTTCAGCAATCCCAGGGAATCGGATGTAAAGTCCAATGAATACCGGGAGGATTTCATCACATGTTGGCAGATCGCATTCAACGCAGCCAGGCCCAGCATATTTTTGACTGGGTCCCGGGATCCAAAATCTCCTGACAGGGTCACGGGATCGGCTTTTAAGAAGCTTGAACGCGCCATAGCTTGATAATTTTCCAATTCCTCATCGGCCAGTAAAACGAAGCTGATACCACAGGCCCCACTTTCAAGTTTAAGGGCAATGAACTCAAATTCCTTTGGCTGACCCCCTTTGAAAAAAGGGGGAAAGTAAATATCAGAGATTGTCGGAATCGTATATTGAGCCGCTAATTGTGGGACGATTTTTTGAAATTCCTGATAGATGGTCATTTTCACCTTTTTTTTGAGCCGACCCTTAGACCAAGCTTTGTTTCCGGCCTCACACATATCAAGACCACTGTCCGTAAAGGTTAACATCAAATTACTCGAACCACAACTCACTTGGGGAATCCGGTCCACAGGCTGGCATGACCAAACCCGAAAAAAAGGTTTATCGCGCAAGGATATCCCATCAAGATAAAAGGGGTTCTGGAGACAAGTTTGTCTCTCCACGCCGGGTGACGAGCTGGTTTTTATGGGAAGCGAATCCGTTTTTGGCAGGAAATGCTTTTGTAGTGGACATGGAAAACCGAGAGACAGTAAAATGTTAGGAAGCAGTATATTGGACGCTTTACTTCAGAAGTGTCGTGCTTGAATCTTTCAAGTAGTATCCACAAATTATGATTGGTATAAAATGAAAATATCAGCGCTTTTTTTGATACTCGCTCCATTTTATCTATTGTCCTGCTCAAATATCGTCCCTGAGTCCGATACTCAGTCTAATCCACAGATCGGTGAGCTGGTCCGGTTTGAGGGTGACGCATCAGCTACCCTGAACAACCGGTCTCGGAACCTGAGCAGGGGGAGTGTTGTGTATGAAGGAGATCTTGTTCAAACGGGACCCGCTACCCGACTTAAAATTCATATGACCGATGGCGCTGAAATAGTCCTGGGCGACCAGACAACTTTGCTGATCGAGCGCTACGGTTTTAACAAATCAACTCAGGAAGGTCAGGCCGTTTTGCAAGTCAAACAGGGGGTTTTCCATAATAAATCAGGCAAGATTGCCAAAAAACGGCCAAAACATTTCAGAATCAAGACTGCGTTCGCCTCTATCGGGGTGAAAGGGACCGAGTTTTGGGGTGGGTTCTGGGAGAGTGGAAAATTCGATGTCGCTCTTTTGAAGGGCAAAGGTGTCATTATATCTAATCAGGGAGGAACAGTCGAAATAACGAACATCGGTTGGGGATCGACATTGGTTGACGACACCACCGCGCCGACACCACCAAAATTGTGGAGTCAGGCAAAACTAAAAAAAGCCTTTAAAACCGTCTCTTTTAAAGAGTAAAAAGACTCCCCGTGAATAATCTTTAAACCATTTCCAGATCGTGGCCATGCTTGGTCAGCAGACAATGTCATTAACTTAAGCATATGATCCCGTGTCTGTCATAAAACCGTTGCAATCGCGGAACCGTTTCAAGATGATCTATCACTCATTTCGCTGAAAACCCGAACTCGCTCCGCTCAAACAAGCGGATTTTCGGGCGCTCAATTTCGTTATGATCATCTAAGAAACTCCTCCAAGCAATTGCAACGGCTTCATAACAGACATTCTGTCGGTTGAGTTCTTAAGTTAATGACATTGGGTCAGCAGAGGTTGTTTCAGGTGTTCCTGTAAATAACCCGGCTTTTGAAACTCAGAAAAAAGGAGAAAAAATGAAAAACAAGCTGATGATTCTTTTCATAATAGGTGTGGTTGGCATATTTTTTACCCAAACCAGTTTATTCGCTGCAGGCGGAGGGGGAGGTGAAAGCTCCGATACGTCAACATCCGTCCAGTCTGCCAATTTCAAGATGGGGCAAAAGGCCATCGAATCCCGTGAGTATCGTGCAGCGATCGGTTTTTTGGTCAAAGCGGATCAGGATACCCCTGACAATGCAGATGTGAATAATTTGCTTGGATATAGTTACCGGAAACTGGGTGAATTTGAAAAGTCCCTTACACACTATCATCGGGCGTTGTCTATTGAACCAGAGCATCGAGGCGCCAACGAGTACATTGGGGAACTCTACCTGCAAACCGGAAATCTCAGCCAGGCGGAAAAACATCTTAAAATACTGGACAAAGCCTGCTTCTGGGGCTGTGAAGAGTATGATGAGCTGAAAGAAGAAATTGCCAAATACAAAGCAAAAGCAGGGAGTAACTAAGGTTGCACACCACTGCATTCTCTGCTTTCAGGGGAAAATAATTTGTAACTATACCGGTTTGGTCTGACCCATTCGAAACAAAAACAGGGTAAAAACCATCAATCCAGTTCCTGAAAGCAATAGTAGATGACTGACTTGAAATTGGTCTAACAATACGCCATAAATCAACATGGCTATGGGGATAGACACATCACCAACGGAAAAAGCCACTCCAAACACTCTGCCTGCCATGTTATTCGGGATGCTTTTTTGCACCAGCGTTCTAAAACTGGTAACAGCCAAAATGATGAGCCCTCCATAGATAAAAAACGGTATCAGAAAAAATTGTACCCCGCTGATCCCGGTATAGACAAAAAGAGCAATCACAACATTTATGGTACCTACCAGGAAAACAGATCCGAAAAGTACTGTTCCTTCTCTCTTATTTAAGAAATTGACCAGACCGAAAATAAGAGAAATGGTTATCATTCCGATACCAAAGGCCGTTTGTAGAAATCCCAGATTTTGGACCCCTCTACCGTTCAATTGGTTTGCCAGAACAGGGGTAATTATTTGAAAAGTCCCGACGAAAAAGTGAATAACAGCAATGGATACGATTAAGATAGCCAGAGTTTTTTCTTGTACTACAAAGAAAAAACCTTCCTTGATATCAGCTATTAAGCTGGATTGAACAGTCGATCTTTTGATTTCCGGAATCCTTAAAAATAACTCAAACAAAGCAGAAATGATGAAGGAGATACCATTAAAGGCGAAGACAAAAAGATAGCCAAATGTGGCAACGGACAATCCCCCTAGAACAGGACCCGCTACAGTGGAAATTCCCCGGATCAATTGAGTTTGAGCATTCGCTTTTCCCAACTTCTCTTGCGCCACGATCTGTGGTACAACAGCCGGAATGCAGGGATTAAAAAAGGCTGTGTTTAATGAAAGCAACACCTGGGCTACAACTATCCATCCAATCGAAACCGAGTCCAGGTAAAAAAGGAGTGCCAGAAACAATACAATCAATCCCCTGAGAAAGTCAGTGATAACGATAATCCACTTCCGATTATATTTATCAACAACAGCCCCGGCCGCCAGTCCCAAAACAGTTTCCGGGAGTAGTGTAAAAAAAAGAACCACCCCCATCAATGCAGCTGATTTGGTTGATTCCAACACCCAATATGACAATGCCAAAAGATAAAACTTGTCTCCTATCTGAGAAACCAGTTGGCCGCTGAGTAAGATAGTCAAGTTTTTATTCAATCTCATGTCATCCCTTCAGTTAGTTTATGGCTGTGGGATGCATCCAAATCCAGGTTATAGATTTTTTTAATCTCGTTTATCTTACCAACAGTTTCCTCGTTAAAAGGAGACTTTCCTTCGAATGCATGAAGCACAATTCCTTCAATCAGATCCCCTAAAGAGATGTCCAGATATTCTGCCAGGGCTTTTAATACTTTCACCAACCTTTTTTCAATGCGCATTCCCGTTTGAATGCGATCCACTTTGACGTTATCACTCATTATTCCTCACAAAAACAGGTCCGTTGAGATAGAAACAGGAATTCCGAAATTTTGTTATATTGGTATTTTGGTACATTGGTATTTTGGTACATTGGTAACATACCTGTCAACCGTTTTTCCCTCTTATTTCATTTGGATATAAAATAACTGAGGGTCGGCTCAAAAATTAGTCAAGTGTTTCCCATTAGTGAAAAGGAAACACGTTGCTGTCACATTTTGTCTGCAAAATGTCCAGTCTTTATGGGACTTTTGCGGACAGATTATGCCAAGTTATTTTTTAACGGTCCCTAAGGGAGACATCAGATCTCTGCGATGTAGTGACTTTAAGATTCCCTTGCTTTATACTAACAATGAAAGCGCAAAACTGCTGGCAATTGAACAGAAGGAGATATCATGATAAAAAGAAGAATCGGAAACAGTGATCTGAACGTATTCCCCATCGGACTGGGTGCGATGGGTATGTCTGAATTTTATGGAGAATCCGATGACGAACAGTCAATCAGGACTCTCCACAAGGCCCTTGAATTGGGTGTCGACTTTATTGATACCGCAGATATGTACGGAACGGGCCATAACGAACAACTTCTTGCAAGAGCACTGAAGGGAAGGATCAAAGAGATTACCCTGGCGACCAAATTCGGTATTGTTCGCGAGCCTGAAGGCAAAACGGTCGGTTTGAGCGGAAAACCGGACTACGTTAAAAAAGCTTGTGAAGCCAGCCTGAAAAGGCTTGAGACAGATGTGATCGATCTCTACTATCTGCACCGGGTGGATCCCGAGACGCCCATTGAGGACACGGTAGGTGCCATGGGTGAACTGGTGAAAGAAGGGAAGGTCAGATATATCGGCCTGTCCGAAGTCAGTGGTGATACCTTGAAAAGGGCCCACGCGGTTCATCCGATTACGGCCGTGCAGTCGGAGTACTCAATCTGGACCCGCGACAACGAGGATGCAAACCTGGCCGTATGCAGGGAACTGGGTGTTTCAACCGTCGCATACAGCCCCTTGGGAAGAGGTTATTTAACGGGAACCCTGGCAACCATCACCGATGAAAAAGACTATCGTGCCAGCGTTCCCCGCACCAGCGGGGAAAACCTCGAGATAAACCTGAAAACCGTCAGGACGATTGAGCAAATGGCGGCAGCAAAAGGGGTGAAGTCCTCGCAAATAGCCCTGGCCTGGCTGCTGGCACAGGGGGAAGATATTATCCCCATACCGGGAACCCGGCGGGAGGTATATCTGATTGAAAACATTAAAGCGGTGGATGTCGCCCTGTCAAAAAGCGAGCTGGCTGAATTGAACAAGATTGCAGCCCTTGTCCAGGGAACGCGATATTCCGCTGCAGCGATGCAATCAACGCTCAGGTGACAACTGGCAGAATCAACTGCTTGCCCGACAAGCGACGGTCATTGAACACAGGTCCGGTCGTAACGGGCGGGTATCACTACTCAAGGTTAACATTAAACCCCATCTGGAGGAAATCATGGAATTAGAATCCATAGAGAACGCTATTCAATTTGCCATTGAAAAAGAACGTGAAGCAGCTGCTTTTTATCGGCAGGCTGCTGAACAGGAATCCATCGCCGTGAACAAGAATGTGCTGGAGGATTTTGCCAAAGAGGAAGATAAACATGAGCAGATGTTGATTAATTTCTCGGCCGACCCGGAGGCTATTGCCCAATACCAGTTTCAGAAAATCACAGACCTGAAACGGGCTGACTACATGGTAGAGATAGACTTCAAACCGGGTATGACCTATTATTCAGTCATACGGATCGCCATGAAACTGGAGGAAAAAGCCAACAAAATGTACACCAAGCTGGCAGAATCTGCCGAAAAAGAGGACATGACCAATATCTTTCAGATTCTGGCCCAGGAGGAGATGAAGCACAAGAATAAACTGGAAACCATCTATGATGATCATCTCGCTAAAACTGGGGACTAGGTCCCGGCACTTGACCTGACATTTCTGCTCAAGACGATGGATGACCGGCTTGAGCAGAACAGCCAACCTGGCCCGCAACCTCCTGTGACCATCTCCACCAGATCAACTCCCTCACTTGCCTTAATTGTCTCAAATAATATCTGTTTTTTCATGTTTCTTAAAATCTTTCCGGCCATCTCCCTCAGCAGTACCTATCCAACGACAGGAGATTCCCATTGATCGGATATGACTTCAATCACGGCTGGGCCTTGCGGGGATTTTTCCTCTTCCAGATATCCGTCCAATTCGTCGATGGTCAAAGCCGTATAACTTCTGACGCCAAAACCCCTGGCCACGGTGGCAAAATCGATGTGTGAAAAATCGGTGGAGATATAATTTTTATCATAGTAATCCCTCTGGACGTGCTTGATCCAACTTAAGGTATCATTGTTGAACACGATTGAAACAACCGGCAGATCCAGTCGTTTCATTACCTCAAGCTCCTGCACCGAATACCCGAACCCACCATCGCCGGCAAATTGTAAGACCCTGCGTTGTTTCTGCACAGCCAGTGCCGCGCCGATCGATGCAGGTAGCCCCCAACCCAGGCCAGCCAGGCCCCTGGGTGCGATAAAATTCCGCCCGGCCGAAGTGAACTGCAGAAAGGCTGCCGTCCAGCCGGATGAAAGACTGGCATCACAAACCACCAGGTCGTCACTGGTCAGGACCTTGTTGATGGATCCCATCACAGCCTGAGGTCTCAGAGGTTGTTCCGGCAGGGGCTCACCACCTGTTTTTTCGGCGTACCATTGCTGATGCTTTCGTTTATATGATTCAAAATCCCAATTCACATCGGGTTTCCTGCCCGCCAGTGCCGTGATCATTGAATCGAGTCCCAGGCTGGCATCGCCGAGCAGAGGTACGCTGTCTGGATAATTACGGCCGATCTCCTCTGGATCTGCGTCCAGATGAATGATCGGCGTATTCCTGTCCGGGATGCGGTAACTGAACGTCGTCATTTGTCCAACCTTGCAACCAATAAAAAATACCAGATCCGCGGACTGCATGATCTCTTTTGTAATTGGATTACCGAAGGTTCCCGTCACGCCAAAGGCCTGTGGATGGGTCTCCTCAATAATTCCTTTGCCTGAAATGGAGGTGACGACAGGTGCGTTAAGTTGCTCAGCCAGGTCTCTGACCTGCTGGTAGCAACCAGATATATGAGCGCCACCACCAATAACCAGCAGCGGTTTTCTGGACTCCAGGATCATTTGACTGGCTTTTGCGACTTCCAGCGGATCAGGTGCGCAGCGGGACCGAGGGTAAACCGCTCCCAGCAACTGATTTCCGCGCTCACGAAAAGGAAAGTCCGTGGATCCAATATCGTCCGGAATTGAGACCACTACGGGTCCCGGTTTTCCCGTCGTGGCAACCCGGAGGGCTGCATCGATGGTATTTTCCAGTGCCTTGGGATCGGAAACCTGGACCTGCCATTTACTGACGGTTTGAAACATCTCAAGCTGCTTCATGGCCTGTGAGGCATTGCCCCTGTGGCGTCGGTGTTCCCAAGCCCTTGGAATATCAGAGATGATGGCGAGCATCGGGATGGAGGAACAATAGGCTTCAGCCAGGGGCGAGACCAGGTTGGTTGCTCCCGGTCCCACGGTACCATCACACACACCCACTCGTCCCGTGAGACGGGCATACGCATCAGCAGCAAATCCGGCACTTCGTTCGTCCCGCATCAAAATGTGATCGATCTGTCCCGGCAGCTTTCTGATCCCCTCATACAGTGGCAAGGTTTGTCCACCGGGGACACCGAATACGTACCTGACACCATTTTTCATCAATAGTTCCGCTAGTTTGTCCCCAACTCTCATGCTTGTCTCCTTCATTTTTGTTGATATTATGTGCTTCTTATGCTTCAGGGCCAAAAACGACTTTCGCTGCAGTTTTACTGACTGCTAATTCAAAACCCTTCACTCCCTGTGAAAAAGGAAGGCGGTGGGTAATGATCGGGTCGAGATTTATCTTGCCAGCTGACATTAAAGTGAGTGCCCGTAACCAGGTATTTCTATCATAACCATACACACCGATCAGGGATTTACTGCGGCGAACCAGGTCGATGGGATCAAAAGTGGCTTTCCTGGCGTGAATCCCGATAATCATCACCTTGCCACCGTTTTTCAGCATTTGCAATCCTTGAGAAATGGTCTGCGGGATCCCGGTTGCTTCGAAAACAAAATCTAAATGGCCAGCGACCTTTCTGACCTGCTTGACTGGATCTTCCTTTTCCACATCTATGATGATATCTGCCCCCAATTGTTGAGCGATATCCAACCTTCGACCATCGGCGCTTGTGCCGGTGACAATAATCTGCCCGGCACCAGCGGCTTTTAATAGTTGGACCGTCAGTAAACCGATGGGGCCCGGTCCAAATACCGCGGCGGTTTGACCGGGTTTAATACCGGACAGATCGATGCCATTCAGGGTTATGGCCAGGGGCTCACAAAGAGACGCCACCTCATGCGAGACATTGTCCGGAATCTTTAATATTTCAGCCCCTCCTTTAATCAGCATATATTCCGCAAAGGCACCGTTTCGGGTCAATCCCAAAACGTAATTCTGTTTACAAATGTCCACTTTGCCCATCAGACAGAATTCACATTCACCGCACGGCATGAATGGTAAGGCGGTAATTCGGTCTCCTCTGGACACTCCCCTTATCTTTTCACCGATTTCAACCACTTCGCCTGCAAATTCGTGTCCCAGGACTACCGGCATCGGCAGCCACTCATAGCCGGCGGTCCATTCGTAAATATGGACATCACTGCCGCAGAGACTCCCTGCCATGACCTTTACCAGTATGTCGTTTTCTCCAACCACTGGTTTTTCCAGATCGACGATCTCGATTCCAGGTGCTGCCCTGGTTTTGATGATTGCTTTCATTTCGTTTCCGCTCCAAGACTGATGCGTTAAGTCTCATTCTGCCATTGATTTGATGGGTTCTCGAAATTTTATATATGATATATCATTATTCAAGTCAAACGTCATAGCTTTTTTTTAATCATATAACAGTCTGAAATTATTGTAAAAAAAACTGAGGTAGTCCGGCAGGTAAGATTTTTTGTATCTATTCAGCACCTCTCCGGAATCGAGAGGGTTGTGATTTAAAACAAAACCCTCTCGATGGAGGGTATACTGAATAGTTACGATTTTTTTTCGATCAGATCGAAAATGTCGTTTGCGAATCGGAAAAGATAATCGGTGGATTATGAGGGTTGATTATCAAAATAGTCAAGCAGCGCGGCCCCTCCCTGAATGAGATCTTGCTCCATAGCGGTTTTCGCCGCCTCGGAATCTCGTTTTTCCAAGGCCTGGAGGATCTCTCTATGAAAATTAGTTTTTGCTATGGTCAGACTGTTGGGGGTAGCTACATGCAGCATATTCAAGGAAGGGCCAATCTTTAACCATAGAATCTCTACAATCTCCAGCAAAGCGGGCATAGCGGCTGCTCTGCACAGTTCAATATGAAACGAATAATTGTGAGCAATGGCGTCTGCAAAGCGCTTTTCCCGGGCAGCCTTGAACATGTCATCATTGATTTTAACGAGTCGGTTTAACTGCCGTTTCTTAATTTTTTTCGCTGCCTCGGCTGCAGCCAACCCTTCATTGGCAAGGCGGATGGTTCGGTTTTCAAGATAGCCCTCTTTATTCAGGATCGGAATCGTAATTGGATGGGCGGGCTTCATTTCCAGAGCGCCAAAGGAGACAAGTTTGAGCAGGGCTTCCCTTACCGGTGTTATACTCGTTCCCATTTTCGTCGCCAGGCTGCGGATGGGCAGGCGTTCTCCGGGCTGGAAACGACCGGACATGATGGCCTCTTTGATCTGTTGAAAAACTTTGGATGTCAGGTTTTCTCGACTGATTTTGCTGAGATTCGTCGCCATTTTTTTCCCCGGCTTCTGAAATTGTGTTCCACGAATAAAATTGGGTGAACATCCTCGGGGTCTAATCGAAGATTTGTAATATGATATATTATGCAACAAGTGGGGTTGATGTCAATGTCCGATCTTTACGTTCTGATAACAGCTAAGGGTTGGCTCAAAAATTACTTGGCATTTTGTCTGCAAAATGTCCAGGCTTTATGGGACTTTTGCGGACAGATTATGCCAAGTTATTTTTGTACGATCCCTAAATTCAGTTGGATATAACCTGTTCTCTAATTTGGTATTGACAGGGAAAACGCCGCTTTAAAAATTATTACGGTCGCGCTGGGGTGGTAGAAAAAGCGAGGATGGTGGGTTGAACCGGCGTGCCTGGGCCGATACCAAATCCCGTTTTAGACTGAGGCTTGGGGCATCGGATCGAAGTCGTTATAAGCGGTTTGCCCTGTTCATGCAGGAGCAGGGCGGGTTTGTGCAATAATAGAATAGTTGCATAGATTGTAGATCATCAAATCTTAATCGGGGTCAGCTACCTTAATCAGCTGTTTCCCGAAGTTATCTCCCCGTAACAATCCACGAAAGGTCTGAGGGGCATTATTGATCCCCTCGACCACACTTTCCCGGTATTTAAGCGTGCCATTTTTTACCCACTCTGACATTTCGGTTGAGGCTGCCGACCACTCCTCGATCCATTCTCTGACCAGAAAAAAACGGTGGAGGGGGGGATTTGGCATTTTCCCCAGCACATCAAACGGGGACTCTGCCTCAGATGGATTTTCTTTGTTGTACTGAGAGACATAACCGCAGACCGGGACCCGTGCACCTTCATTCAAGAGGGGCACAACCGCATGGAGAACCTCACCGCCTACATTTTCAAAATAGACGTCTATTCCATCTGGACAAGCAGCCTTGAGTTCGGGGGCCATGTTACCGCCTTTCCGGTCTATGACGGCGTCGAATCCCAATTCATTCAGGACATAGTCGCACTTTTTTTTACCTCCGGCGATGCCAACAATGCGACACCCTTTGATTTTGGCAATTTGACCCACAACCGATCCCACAGCTCCTGAAGCAGCGGCCACCACGACCGTCTCCCCGGGTTTGGGCTCTCCGACTTTCAACAGTCCGAAAAAGGCAGTGCGGCCTGTCATTCCCAAGACATGCAGGGCAGTGGCAATCGGTCCCAGTGCCGGATCGACTTTGCGAAACAGCTTTGGGTCTGCTTCCACTGTGGCATAACTTTGCCACCCGACCGGACCGACCACAATCTCTCCGGCAGCATAGTCCGGTGATTTAGAAACGACCACCTGGTTTACTGTTTCACCGACCATGACTTCTCCCAAACCAACGGGCGGGGCGTATGACTTGACGTCATTCATGCGGCCTCTCATGTACGGATCCAACGACAGCCACAGGGTTTTCAATAACAGTTCACCCTCTTGCGGCTCAGCGACGGGAACGGTCTCTATTTTAAAATCGTCGTCCTTGGGTTCTCCAAAAGGACGTTTGTCCAGTAAAATTCTGGTATTAACAACTTCTGCCATTTTTGCCTTGTTTATTTGGGTTGGTTTAATTTAGAAAGATTTTCTGTTTGAATCGTCTCGAACCTCTTTTTCCTCTGCGAATGTTCGTATATTGCTGGTATCGCCTGGATCTTTAACCCTGTTTTACTGAAATAATCATGCCAAATAAGTCAGCCGTTGAAACCTTGTCTAGTCGGGTTATATGGCGTTACAAGAGAAATTGACCCCTGCATGTAGAAATCAAGAGAGTGGGTTTGACGTGGTCAGGGTTAGTGTTTATAAGCGGCTAATCAGAATGGCAGACAGCAGGTTTACCTGCAGGGGGACCCCACCCTTGCGCCCTTATCTCATGTAACAAGCAGTAGGGGGGGTAGATTGTTCTTTCTTTAAGGGGCTAAACCTTTGCGTTGGAAAAGTATTTCATGAATTGGGAGCGTTCATATAATGCCGGGTCTTTGACATGTTTGTGATTCAGCTTGCCAATAATATCTTTGATGGCTGAATATTTTTTCTCATTCATCCACGCTTCCATCTGGGCCAACATTTCACCAATAAATTCAGGGCCCTTTTTATAAATGATCGTTGCAACTTGAACGGCCTGAGCGCCAGCCAGGAGATTTTTTAAAACTGTGTGACCGTCGTGGATACCGGTTGTTGCGGCCAGATCGCATTTCAGGTCTTCAGAGAGCATGCCGATCCAGCGTAGCGGCAGCACATTTTCCTGGGGTGTGCTGAAGATATCCGCAGATGACAAGACCTCCTTTTTAAGGTCAATATCTGGACGGTGGAAGCGATTGAACATCACAATCGCAGTGGCTTCCCTGATGGACAGGTTATAGAGCATATTGGTCATGCTCGTGAAATTAAGTCCGATTTTAACGGCAATTGGAATTGAAACGTGTTTATTCACCTCTTTGATAATATCAAAATAGACTTTTTCAATATCCTCACTCTTCTGAGTAATATCCCGCGGCATGATATACATATTCAGTTCAAGCCCATCGGCGCCTGCAGCCTGCAGCCTTTCACCAAATGTGGTCCATTCAGCTGCTGAAATGCAATTGATGCTGGGAATGATCGGAATGGAAACCGCCTTCTTGGCATCAGATACCAGATCCAAGTATTCATCCAGATTATGTTGTCTGGTATACCCACGAATATAGTCTGCTTCTTCAGCGTGAATTGAGTGATCACTTTTCAGAGAATCCACCTCCATCAGAATTTGCTCTTCAAACAGTGATTTCAAGACAACGGCTGCGGCGCCATTCGCTTCGAGGTTTTCAATGCTCGTAACGGAGTTTGTCAATCCGCTGCTTGCTGCGATAATTGGATTTTTTAAACGCAATCCCATATATTCAGTGCTAAAATCTGTCATGGCTGACTCCTCCGCTTGGTAAAGTAGTTACAATTGTTCATCGTCAGAAAAGAGATCGGATGATTGAAGCGCAAAAACATCTTAATCAAATTGAAGAGTTAAGCCAAGCATTTATGTTTGGTTGGGGGAATTGGGATACTTTTTTGACCGAAACAGAGGGGAAGAATTATCAGCCCTTTAGCAGAGCTGGCAGGTGGTCTGGCTTGGATTCCGGAATCGCTCCCGGAATCCAGAGAGCAAGTTTTTTCTTAAGCTGATCCCGTTTGAGACCCGGAACTTAGCGGGCGACGATCAGGTTTTTGCTTTTACACTATGGCGTTCAATTCCCTGAGCTCTTTCTTGAGGATTTTGCCGATGGGATTTCGGGGTAGGGCATCCATAAACTCCACGTAAGTCGGGCACTTGTACTTGGCGAGGTGCTCCCGGCAATGCTCTATTATCTCGTCTTCCGTGACGGTTGCGCCCGGGCTGACAACCAGATAGCACTTGACCTCTTCCCCCATTATCTTGTCTGGCACACCAACCACGGCGGCGTCTATGACAGCCGGATGTTGATAGAGGATCTCTTCGATATCCCTGGGCAGGATGTTGAAGCCACCGCGAATGATCAGGTCCTTTTTGCGGTCGACGATAAAGATATAACCGTCTTCATCGATTTTTCCCATATCTCCGGTATAAAGCCATCCGTCGATAAACGTCTCAGCGGTCTTATCGGGCATGTTGTAATATCCGGGTGAGATATTGAGGCCTTTGACAATCAGTTCCCCCACTTCGTTCACGGGCAGCTCATTTCTGTCCAAATCGACGATTTTGACTTCCACACCCGGTATAGGTTGACCGATCGAACCGACTTTCCGCTCACGACCTTTGTAGTGGGCAGAGACAATGGGGGATGCTTCTGAAAGACCATACCCCTCATAGATGACGCAACCGAACTTTTCTTCAAACCCCTTCAAGACCTCGACCGGCAAGGGGGCCGAGCCACTGGTACATTCAGTCAGGCTGGAAAGATCGTATTTGTCAACGACATCCGGTGTATTCAGGAACATGGAGAAGATGGCCGGCACACCGGCAAAACCCATGACTTTGTACTTTTCAATCAGGCGGCAGGAGGTTTCCAGATCAAACCAGGGGATCATAACGCTGGTATTGGCAAACATAAAACCAACGTTCATCACCGTCAGGCCAAAAGAGTGGGACAGGGGCAGGACAAACAGGCCGACATCGTCAGGGTCACGGTCAGGGTCCAGGTTATAACTGCTGACGGCGTTGGCGTACAGATTTTTGTGGGTCAGCATGACCCCCTTGGGGACGCCGGTGGTGCCGGAGGTGTACAAAACAACGGCATTGTCTTCATCCTGAATGGTCAGGTCCAGGTTCGCTTCCGAGCGGTTCTCCATCACACTTTTCAGGGTTATGGTTCCGGGAACATCTTCATCTTCTACAATGATGATATGCTGCAGCGTCTCAATGCCTTCCCTGGCCTGAGTGACGTTGTCCAGAAATGCTTTTGTGGTAATAATGGCGGAGGCTTCAGAGTTTTTGAGGATGTGGGCCACCTCTTTTGGACCCAGCAGAAAAATCACCGGGATCAGGCTCGCCCCAGCCCTGAGAACGCCCTGGTAGCTGATCAATACATCAGGAGAATTCAGCAACATGACCAGCACCTTATCACCGGGCTTGATGCCCAGACCCAGCAGTCCATGCGCCAGTTGATTAGCTTTTTGAATGAGCTGCAGGTTGGTGTACTCCTGGTCCTCGTAAATCAGTTTTGTGATTTCGCCGAATTTTTCAATGTTTTGATCAGCCAGTTCCACTAAATTCATAACAATCCCTGTTTGAAGTTAAGATAAGACGAATGGTTTATAAGAGCTTCTCTCTGTTAGTTAACAACGTTCGCAGCTGATTATCAGATTGCAATTAATTCGTCAATTAACACCACTGGAAATATCTGACTCATTTTTCCAAACAAGGTCTGTCTTGTGCCTGACATTGCAGCACTTTTACTCGGTCTTTTTTTTATGTAACTGTCGACAGAAAACGTGATTTTTCCCTTCTTTATCGGGGTTGATACAGCCCCAGCAGGAGATGCAGTCTACTTCAGCCTTCTCACCTTTTTTTAAACGTTTAACCAGTTCAGGCTCCCGGATAAATGGGCGACACAGGGAAACCATGTCGACGATGCCTTCGTTGAGGATGTTTTCAATCACGGGGATACTTCTCATGCCGCCAACCAGGCACAGCGGAATGGACACAGCACTGCGAATGGCTTTCGCTGCTTCGAGCATATAGGCCTCGTTTTCGGGCGCTGTTATCTTGAGCCCTCTTTTTCTAAAGGTCTTTTCAATCCGGCCATGGCTGATTTCTATGAGTGAGACACCTTCTTTTTCAATTGTTTGTGCAACCTGTTTGCCCTCTTCGATGGTGAATCCGCTACCGTCTTCCAGATAATCCTGGCACCCAAATTTAATCAGGACGGGGAAATCATCGGCCACGTTTCTTTTGATAGAGCGAATCACTTCGACCAGAAATCGTGTCCGATTTTCCAGGCTTCCGCCCCATTTGTCCTGTCGCTGATTGGTGGTTGGAGACAGGAATTCGCTGACCAGATAACCATGGGCACCATGAATCTGGACCCCATCGAAGCCTGACTCCTGAACACGTCTGGCAGCCTGCCCAAACGCTTCAATAATGGTCTGAATATCATCATCCGTCAGTACTCTCGGTTTTCTACCGTAATCAGGAGTTGCATCGGTTAATGAAACAGCCACATAATCGCCATTCCCCTGGGCTGCATGGGTTGAAATTGAACCACCGTGGGCAATCTGCATGACTATTTTTCCGTTTTGTGCATGAACCGCCCCAGTCATTTTCTGATAGGCAGCAATATGATCGTCCTGATCAATGCCGTTCATATCAGGGAATACCTGTCCATGTTTTATCACAAAAGCGTAACCTGTAATGATCAGCCCAATATCACCCCCTGCCAGTGTTTTCATAAGTTCAACACTGCCATCACTGATAAACCCGTCTTGATCGCTTAAGGCGTAATATGTTGCTGAGCGGACAAAACGGTTTGCAATTTTCAATTTTCCAATTTCCAGCGGTTCAAATAATTTAGACATAGCTAACTCCTGTTTTCATTACCAGTTCTTTTTTTTTATTGGGTTATTACATGAAGGTTGATCAAACGCGGTCGTTGTGAGGGACGCCGCGGTTTAAAAAATGACAATCGTAAGTTCTTTACTAACGAAATGTTTGTTCATTGGCAACCATTAATGTGTCTTAGGGTCGGCTCATAAATTACTTCACATTCTATTTGCAAAATGTCCAGTGTTTTGGGGCTTTTGCAAATAGAATGTGAAGTAATTTATGAACGATCCCTTAAAGGTCGCTATGTCAAGTTTTTTTTGGGTAGACGGTGAAGCGGGGGGAGGGACCAGCCCCGATTGAGATACGGGTCATAGACGAATCAATTGAGTTGTCATAATATAGATATAATTGCTATTCGTACGGCCCGAAGAGATGAACATGCTGTCGAAACCTTCGGTCTCCAGTCATGTGTTGCAAATCCAGATTTTGATAAAGCAGCATGTATATCTGAGATAACATCATCAGGAGTGTACAAAATGTCGGAATATGAGGACATATCACCGAATTTCAAGAATGCGTTGATTAAGAAAATGAAAACCACCGTGCCATTCTGGAAACTGCTGGGCATGGAAGTCGTGGATGTTAAAAAAGGATGGGCTATCGTAAAACTTCCCTACTCGGACAAACTGGCACAACCCGACGGTGTCGCGCATGGAGGGGCTATTTTTTCCCCGGCAGATGCTGCGGTGGCCGTTGCGCTGTTGGGCCTGATCGATAAAAGCGAGACGCTCCTGACCATTGAAATGAAAATCAATTATATAAAAGCGATCAGAGAGGGGGATATTATTGCAGAAGCAAAGATTGTTCACAGGGGGAGCAAAACTGCGATTGGTGATGTTGAGGTCCGCAATTCTCAAGGGAACTTAATCGCCAAATGTCTGGCCACCTATATGATCATTAAGAATGGATCATAGCAGCCAGGGGGTTTGACCCCCTGTTTGACTTTTACCGGGTGGGCAGGACTGCTTCTTTTGACCATCCTTCCGGGAAGGCCTGGTCTGGTGTTTCCTGAAGTTTCTCTTTCAGCTTCTTCAGGCCCGGTCTGGCATATTGCATATGACCTTCTTTCAAGGTCCGTCCATTGACAATCGCCTCAGAGCGGAGTTTGCGACCAATGGTTTTTTCCATCTGCTTACCCAGTTTTAAAATCCGGTCTACGTCATAGCCATGCTCAATACCCATCTCGTCGATCTGCACGAGCGTATCCTCCAGACAAACCAGTCCGACATAGCGAGGATCATCATAGTAGTAGTCCCCGGTGCCTCGAGTAGGGCAATCATCCAGGAAGTTTGCAGGTTGTCCACCGAGTCCACCCAATGTTCCCTCAAAAATGGTTATCCCTGCCTGAAGAGCTGCCAGGATTGAAGCTGAAGCGACCCGTTTTGTTTCATGAAAATGGGCAATATGGAGCTTCGGATCCGGCATAGCATCGAGGACCATGGAGAAGTACCGATACACATCCGCTGCAGACGCACTGCCGTCGTGATCTGCGTGTTCAATGTCGTGAGCTCCTATTTCAAGCCAACGCTTTGAAAATTCAACAGCGTCTTTCATATCTGTCGCACCGCCAATGGGACTTCCCCAGATCGTGCTCACCGTTCCGCACATTTTTATGCCTGCGTCATTGCACTTTTGAATACACCTTTCAGCCTCTTGCCAGTAGACCGGCAGTGATGTGCCTGAATTTGCAAAGTGGTGCTCTTCTTCAGTGGAAACCATCATCAGGATACGATCCGGGCCAATCCCTTTGTCTTTTAATTGGATGGCGCGATCAACGGCTTTCTCACGGATGGTGACTGCTGTCAGACAGATATCATCATAGTTGATGCCATTTCTTTCACACTTCTGCTTGAACCGGTCACTTCGCAGATGAGTAAGCAGCTCCTCTGCATCTTTGAATTGCGGCATCAAATAGGGACTGCCCAGATTTGTGACCTCAATATCCCGACAACCGGCCATGATAAGTTCTTCAAGATAGTACTTCTTTGCCTCAGTGGAAACAAACCGCTCTTCATGTTGAAATCCATCTCTGATTGTAATGTCACCAATCGTTACTTTCCAGGGCATTTTTGGAAAGATTTTCCAGTAATCATATTCAGTCATATCGATACCAAGCTCCCTTGTTTTTTCAACAAACTTCCATTCAAATGACGACAGTTTCTGCTCATCGACCATACTCCAGGAGGCATAAGTTATTCAATTCAAATAATAAATACCTTTATGAAGTACGTCGCCAGGATCAATCCTAAAAAAAGAACACCATGTTGTTCATAATAGATAGTAGAAATTTGGCATTTTGAAGTCAAGGGATGATTTTCCCGTTCCTTTCATTGGATGATATATACGTCAATTATCCGAAAGGCTTGTACAGAGCCTTCTCTTTTAACCTTTTAAAACGGATGATAAGAAATTGGATTTTTGGAGTCAATAACATTCTTCCTTAAAGTTCAGTTCGTAATGTTATCCGAACAAACCCCAATCTACTTGACATTTATAACGTTGTCAGATAGTTATGTCGTTAAGTATGTTATCCAGAACTGCATAATAACTTGTTGGGGGGCAACAAATTCTCTGGACTTGCCTGGCTGTATCTATTCGGATACAGTAGAAATATAAACACAATACTACGCACTGAAACCTTTGACATATGGCTCACAAAGCTTAAAGATGCTCGTGGCAAAGCTCGCATCATTGAAAGAATACGGTCGGCCGAACGAGGTAACTTTGGTGATTGTGAGTCTGTCGGGCAAGGTGTTTCCGAAATGCGTGTCCACTTTGGTCCCGGTTATTGCGTGTATTTCTCTCGCATTGGAGCTGTGGTCTATGTTCTGCTTTGTGGTGGTGTCAAACGTAATCAACAGCGCGATATTGCCAAGGCTCAGGAAATGGCACGGATGTTAAAAGAGGAAGAATAATGAAAAAAATTGATCGATTAGGTATTGCTCCATTCGATTCTAGCGACTATCTGGACAGTGAAGAAACTATCGCCAAGTGTTTCTTCAGCATAATTGCCCTGTTCCAGCAAGATAGAACCTGCCTGGATCTGTGACGCAAAGCACAAAATAAACACCAGGCCTATCGCGATTGCGAGTTTATCCATTTTTACCAACAATCGATTTTCTTCAAAAACCATCAAATTTGGACATCGCGAATCGTCCAGACAAGCTATCATGGTTTTTCAAAATTGTATATTCCGCCGCAGTCATCTGTTATTTTACATCAAATCCTTTTTCGAGCCTATATATTAAATTTATCGTTGACACAGTCGGCAAAGTTATTCTCAGCCCACCGTAGCAATTGGATTCCAGCTAATTATCCTGACCAAAATCGTTGCAATGTTGAATTCTCAGTTCTTTATGTTAAATAAAGGTACAAAATCAAAATAAATTTCTCTTGTAAAGCCAGGAACAGAGCGAGTGATGTAGAAAATTTATCCAATAATTCCATATAGGTGAAAGGACATTTTTTGCGATCCAGCAATTCTGTGGGTATGGGATTGATAAATGTCTCGGATAATGGTCTCTACGATTCCGTTATTTCGATTCAGCTGCTGCCCTTTTTTTCAATTCCTCAATCGACAACTCCTCAATCCGAGACGACAAATGCCAGGTATGTCCGAATGGATCCTCCAGACTTCCCCCTCGATCGCCATAAAACTTGTTTTCGAGAGGTCTGGTTACCGTTGCTCCAGCTTCAACCGCCTTTTCAAAAGATTTATCGACATCCTCTACGTAAAGCATGATCGATACGGGCGAACCACCGATAGATTCTGGGCTTAATACATTCATGTCCGGAAACTCGTCGGCTAGCATAACGGGTGAATCTCCAATCCGGACCTCAGCATGGCCAATATGGCCGCTGGGATCGTCCATGCGCATGGTCTCGATCGCTCCAAACGCATTCTTATAAAACTCAATGGCTTCGGCGGCGTTCTTACAGACCAGATAGGGCGTAACCGTATGGTACCCATCCGGTATGGGTTTGACATATGATGACATAACTCCTCCTGAGGTGTGGGTTGGGTTTTAAAATTTCACTGGAAACACACTTGCTCAAGAATCAACTGCAAAGTTCATGCTCTTCTGGCTATGGGGATAGGATGGCGGGAAACAGACATTTGGTGAGCTTTTTAGCCTGCGTCAGCATTCGCAAACCCGGGCAGGTTTTAAAACTGAAAAAATAAATCTTTACGCTTGATCATCAAATCATGCCTATTTTGTTGTTTCTTAAGATTTATATTTGACAATTCGTATGTCCCGGAAGTTCAGTAGTGCTATTTATGTCATTAGAGAATGGGCTAGTGTGGGCTGACAAAATGGGCTGAGTTTTTTTGTTGTGAGCCGTTGATGCTGAACTGTTTTTTGTATCATGCTGATAATAATAATTCTATTGACTTGATGCCAATACCTTTAGAAGATTTAGATTGACAACTAGTTAGATGTCTAATAAAAAGCAAAAAAAACCTATCGAGGATTAAATGGCACACCCAGATCATATTCTTTATCTTATTTCTCGTCTCCAGGAGCAGGCATTCCGATTTCTCTCCCGGGAGCTTGGGCAGCGTGGAATTCAAGGGATTGAGCCGTCCCACGGTGCCATAATCAGACAGCTGGAAATGCATGGTTCTCTTTCGATGAGCCAACTGGCAAAATTGATCGACCGGACCAAACCCACTGTAACTGTGCTGGTGAGAAAGCTTGAGAAGAACGGATATGTCACACGTATTCCCGATCCGACCGACGGTCGGGTGACCAAGATCTCTCTTACTGAAAAAACAAAAGCATTAGCGGATGATTTGCAGGAAGTTTCCCTGCTAATGATCCAAAAAGTGTACCTGGGTCTTTCAGATACAGAGCAACAGGATTTTGTCGACCGACTTGAAAACGCCGCTCTTAACTTTACGGGAGAGTAAGAAAAAAAATCCAAACATAGTTCGATATCTAATCATTTAAACGGAACAATTTTTCAAAGGAGTAGAATCAAAATGAGTGGAAACGAAAGAATTATAGATGTCTGGATGCAGCATCCGACACCAAGACATTCAGCTCATGAAATGTTTGCCTCATTGAGAAGATGGACTCGGGATCATGGCCGACCGGCAGTTATAACACCTGAGATGACGATAGCCGCTCTAGACCAGGGTAATGTTTCTGTCGGTCTTTCTGCAGCCTGGAGTAGTCCAGAGGGGTGGCTGATTTCTCATGATGAAGTGGCCGAAATGTGTCAGGCCTATCCCGATCGAATCATCGGTGTAGCAGGCGCAGATTTGAACAAGCCCATGGAAGCAGTGCGGGAACTACGTCGCGTCGTTAAAGAACTGAACTTCAAAGCTCTGAGAATTGTGCCCTGGCTGTGGAAATTGCCACCGACTGATCGTCATTACTATCCACTCTTTGCAGAATGTGTTGAACTTGGCATTCCATTTTGCACCCAAGTTGGACACACAGGACCGCTCCGTCCTTCGGAAACCGGCAGGCCTATTCCATATATTGATGAAGTTGCTCTCGATTTCCCCGAGCTGGTGATTGTCGCCGGCCATATTGGTTATCCCTGGACTGAGGAAATGATCGCGGTGGCTACAAAACATGAGAATGTGTACATTGATACATCTGCCTATACGGTAAAACGCTATCCTCCTGAGCTTGTCCGATATATGAAGGGTCATGGCAGAAAAAAGGTCATGTTTGGAACAAACTACCCCATGATCACAGCTGGCAAGGCTCTTGAAGGATTAGACAATCTTGGTTTGGATGATGAAGCAAAGCACCTTTTTCTTTTCGAGAATGCGGCTCGTGTTTTCAAGATATAGTGCTTAATAATTGTAAATTAGATGGGCTGGGACTTGGGCTGAAGTTTTGTCAGATTTGAATTCACGGTAAAATTGGATTTTGAAAGAGCGGTTTGGCGACGTATAAAAGTGTTTGAACGCCAGACTCAACTTCCGCTAACGGGCCGGCAGGCACATTTGGCATCGTTTTTTCCGGAACGGCGAGACATATTGAATGTCCAAGCCCGCTCCCATCTGCTTATATTCCCCTGGCGTCATCGCTTCAAAGCTAAATAAAAAGATCATGCAGGCGACTGGAGCCTGATAACCCCGCATCTAATGAAGTATCAAGTAAACTACGTGATTCAATCAATTTCCCCTTTGTATATTCCAATGTTAGAAACTGCATGAACTGATTCGGAGTTACGCCAACCCATCTTTTAAATAGCCGATTGAAATGAAACTTACTAAGATGAACACTTTTTGCCATCTGTTCCAATGTTGGTTGAGTTTTAAAATGAGTTTCAACAAACTGAATCGCTTTTTCAATTCGCAGATAATCTTCTGCTTCATGTGAATAGTCTTTGTTTGGTATTTTTTCCTCCTTTAGGGATCGTTCAAAAATAACTTGGCATAAGCTGTCTGCAAAAGTCCCATAAAGACCGGTCATATTGCCGACACAATGCCACAGCAACGCGATTCCTTGACATTAATGGGAATCACTTGAGTAATTTTTGAGCCGATCCTTATTCTAATCAACACGATATTTTAATCGTCAAAATCTGACCACCCGAATCTTGCTTTTAAATACCGCAAGATTCGGGTTGTTAATTTGAACTCTAAGTAGGCATAGTGAAATTACAAAAAGCTAAAAACTATGAAATAGAATCCTGACGGAGAAAAGACATGAAAACAATGGTATCGAATAATTCAGAAAAAAAGAATGTTGATCCAGTGAATCATCAGATGGACATCAAAGAATGGGGACTGCTTCTCTTTTTATCACTTATTTGGGGCGGATCTTTTTTCTTTGTTGAGGTGACAGTTAAAGAATTAACCCCGCTTACAATAGTGTTAGGTCGGGTTGGTTTAGCTTCGGTATTTCTGCTCTTCTTTGTTTATGCTAAAGGGCTTAAAATGCCAGGTATTTCGAAAATCTGGGGCAGTTTCTTAATAATGGGGATATTGAATAATATCATTCCTTTTAGTTTGATTGTTTGGGGACAAACACACATTCAGAGCAGTTTAGCGTCCATCCTAAACGCGACAACACCTATATTTACAGTGCTTATGGCTCATTTATTAACAAAAGATGAAAAACTAACTTTTAACCGAGGATTAGGGGTTTTTATTGGTTGGATTGGTGCTGCTGTATTGATTGGTGTAAACGCGCTAAAGGTATGGGATTTTAAAATAATAGGACAAATCGCGGTATTAGGTGCTGCTTTATCATACGCCTGTGCCGCTATATATGGTCGTCGTTTTAAAGAGACTAATTCTATCGTAGTGGCAACAGGAATGTTGATTGGATCAACCGCTATGATGATTCCCATGGTTTTCATTTTTGAAGCGCCATTGAATCTGACACCCAGTCTCACCACTTGGGGCGCAATGATTGGACTCTCACTTATAAGCACATCTATAGCATATGTTGTCTATTTTCGTTTACTTGCTTCGGCAGGCGCCACAAATCTGCTACTGGTAACATTTCTTATTCCTGTTAGCGCGATTTTTTTAGGAGTAACCATATTAGGAGAGCAACTCAAGTGGAATGATATTGGTGGAATGATTATTATTTTTATGGGACTCTTATTGATTGACGGCAGGGTATTAAAATTCAGGAAGAAATAAACGACGTATTGTGGTGAATTACAGACCTTCCTGTTTGGTCAAAAAATTATTTCTCTCCTAAACCCGCGCCAACAGGGGGTTAAAACCCGAAAATCATTCAAAAAGCCATCGGCCCATTCAAAATTGCCTCAAGTGTTTGGTTTTAAAGAATTTCCATTTACATCCGAATCATCGTGTATTTGAAACAAACCTGGGGGAAAAATTGACAACGTGTTTCTTTTACATAAATGAGAAACACTTGGTAAGTGTTCGAGGCATCGGCTTTGGTAAGTGGTCGTATTGAAGAAGAAATCCTGTTGAGAAATGAATATCTGGCAGTGAAAAATGAAATCTTAATATCCAAGATCAAAAAGCATCTCCACTCTTAGCTTTCCGGAAAATAGCTTTTGGCCATTTATGTTGAGAAGATACAACTCAAATATTCTTGGTTCCTTTCCAGTATCGATCCTTGATGAGGC
Source organism: Deltaproteobacteria bacterium (assembly GCA_018645005.1). Taxonomy (GTDB): domain Bacteria; phylum SAR324; class SAR324; order XYD2-FULL-50-16; family XYD2-FULL-50-16; genus JAHJRI01. The sequence goes on from JABGPJ010000074.1 coordinate 38,213, forward strand.
GTTTTAACAGCTTACCTGTCGGCGTCCGCGGCAGATCATCGTCGAAGTCAATGGTCCTGGGACATTTAAGCCTGGCCAGACTTGACTGGCAGTAGGCAACCAGTTCCTGTTCCATTTCGGGGCCGGCCAGGGACCCGTCCCTTAGTTGAACAACACCCTTGACCTCCTCGCCAAATTCTTCGTTCGGTACGCCCAGGACAGCGGCATCTTCAACTTCCGGATGCATGATCAATACGTTTTCCGCTTCCTGGGGATAGATGTTTACACCACCCGAAATGATCATATTGGCCTGTCGATCGGTCAGGTACAAATACCCTTCTTCATCCAGGTAGCCAATATCACCGATGGTCGTCCACCCCTTGGGGCTTCTGGATGCCTCTGTTTTTTCCGTGTCAAAGTGATATTCGAAATCCTGACCTTCGCCGAAATAGATTAAACCGGGTTCTCCCATCCGCATATCCTTTCCCTGTTCGTCGACAATATGAATCTTTCCCCATAAGGCTCGTCCCACAGATCCCTTATGGGTTAACCATTCCTCGGAGTTAATCTGGGTATAACCGTTGGCTTCGGTGCCTGCATAATATTCAAAAAGAACGGGTCCCCACCAGTCGATCATCTTTTTCTTGACCGGGATGGGGATGGGTGCCGCTGCATGAATGGCGATTTTTAAACTTGAGACGTCATACCGGGTTCGTTCTGCTTCCGGCAGCTTGATCATGCGCACGAACATCGTGGGAACCCATTGGCTGTGCGTCACCTTGTACTTTTCGATCAAGGCCAGTGATTGGGCAGCGTCAAATTTTTCCATCACAATCACTGTGGCGCCAGCGTACAGGTTCAACATGCAAAATCGTAACGGAGCGGCATGATACAAGGGGGCCGGGGAAAGGTAGACGGTCTCTTCGTCAAATCCGTACAGGGCAATTACCAGTTTTCCGGAATCAATCAGCTCTCCATAGGGAAGATCGACGTAGTTGACCTTGATCCCCTTGGGTCTGCCGGTTGTTCCTGATGAATAGAGCATGTCCTGTCCCGATGCTTCGTCTGTGATGGGTGTAGTCGGGAATGGAGCGACTTTCATCTCATACGATTCAAACCCCTCCATCACCCCGCCGATCATCAGCCGTGCACTGACATTCGGCATTTTATCGATCAGTTCCAGGGCAGTACCACTCAGGGCCTTTGAGGTGATAAACGCTTTGGCGCCGCAGTTATTGACGATATACTCGATCTCCGCCACCTTCAGATGGGTGCTGATAGCCGTATAGACAAGTCCGCACCGGGAAGCCACACTGCAGAGCTCCAGATAATGTCGATTGTTCTCCATGAAAATAGCGATGTGATCGCGGGTTTTTAAACCAAGGGAGCGAAAAAGATGAGCGCCCTGGTTACCTCGCTCTTCCAACTGCATCCGCGTGACCACTTCACCGCTGCCAGCCATAATATATGCTGGTTTATCGGGATTATCGAATATATTTTTTCTAATCTCAATCATTTCCTCTCCTGCAAAATTTAAGCTAATATGTAGGGGGGAGAAATCCAGATCACCTCCACGTGCGGCAAGAAGTTGTTGTACACAATCCACTCAGTTTTCCCACATTTACGAGAGGTACTTCTGAGCAGAAGTATAGTCAATCACGCATGCTGGAGGGTACCCGTGACGATTCTTTATTTCAGTCCACAAGTAAGTCATTGATCGTTTCCTTGATTACCAACTTTCAAAACGTCCGACACATCGTTTCAGCTGGCCATTATCCGCTTAAAACGGTGATTCAGCGATTTTGTTAACTACTCCTTGCTAAAAATGCTAAAGAATTTGTCCAGACTGGATTTATTTAGATTAGCAATCTGTTCAAGTTCTCCGGCATCCAGCCATACACCCATACATTCAGAACATTCATCGATTTCTATCCCTTTATAATCAATCTCAATCAGTTCCATTCCGCATTTTGGGCATCTCATATGATGTAGTTCTTTGAGTTTATCCTTTTCCTCTTGTTTCATTTTAAGATGTTTTTCGTGCTCAATTTGTTTCTTTCGCTCAAAATCTTGCCTGGCAATATACTCTTCTTCGTTCTTGCTGGGTTTTATAGGCATGTCAACATCTCCATTTGAAAGTTAAAATATGAAAAATGATTACACAACATGAAGGTTTTGCTTTACTTTGGATTTTCAGTAAAATATCTGATATTGTCAATCATTACTGAAGTGTTTATTGGTGAATAACGCTCTAATGGAACAGGATAGGATATTCAAAAACATCAAATTGTGTTACTTGGTAAGCCATGAAGATATTAAAACAGAAACGATTTTAAATGGTTAGTGATCGGCATAGGCTTAAGCTTCTTCGGCCCATTTGGAGAGTGGGTATTGCTGAACAGTTTTGCGCCTGGCGGTAAGGATACACTGTTTCTCACTTATATTTTTGCTGAAATCTCTGCACTACTTGCTTTTAGAGTTTTTGGTTTCATATTGGGGACATATGCCGACCGAGTGGAAAACCTTGCGATGACAGATCGCTCAGGAACGGCCTTATTTTGAAATACAAGTATGAACAATGGCGCAAGAACTTTGGAGTGAACTGGAACATGTCCTTGCCTGTAAATCAGAAAACAGGCCACACTTTTCTGCAAAACGTCGGCTGCAAATTCTGAGCAAAGAGATGAGTGCGATTGGAGAATGGGATTCAACGGAAACAGCTTTATTCAAATCTTTCAGGATAGATACAACCCACACAAGCAAAGAATGACATGAGTGATATCAAAGTGATGGCCTATAACATTGAATTTTAGTCTCCATAAAGCATGGCTGGATTATATTCTCATCTCTCCAAATCTGCTTTCTGAATCAGCACGGTTCAAATACAACATGAATTCTGGTGAGATCATCCCGAAAGATGATGATGCTAAAAAAGTTTCTGACCACTATGCTGTATATTGTCGATTAAAACTTAATCACTGACTGAATAAATAAAAACGGACTAGCCATCCATAGCCGCAAGTACATGCAATCAAGAAACTGTTGCTTTTAGCAGTGTGTCTCTTTCATGCGTATTCCCCATCATGGCTACCAGGTCACCTGTGGTAAATATATATTCAGCCTCCGGATTGGGGCGAAAGATCTCATTTCGAATCACACCCACAATCGAGGCGCCCGTTTTTCGTCTGATATCGAGGTCTTTGAGAGACTTACCAATAAATGGGCTATTCTTTTCGATCGGCGCCCAGGTGATTTCGATGAGATTTTGAGCGTTTTTAAGTTGTGATAAGGTGTTGCTGTTTTGTTGAGAACTTGGAGCGGCAGAATAGTGCTTCAGCCTGATGGAATCGACATAGTTCTGGATGACAATAGCAGGTATGTCCAAGTGCAACAGCGCCTGTCGAGCTATTTCCAGCCCGGCTTCAAGTTCAGGCAGAACGACCATGTAAGCCCCCTTTTCATAGAGACAGTTCATCTGATCCGCGCCCTCTGCCCTTGATACGACATGCAATTTGCTGTTCATCAACCTGGTTTTCTCTACTACTGATTGAGAAACGATAACATTTGGTATCGTAAGTAACATCAGTTTTGCTTGCTTGATTTGAGCCACATCAAGGACCAGCTCATGGCAAACATCTCCATAAATGACGGGAAACCCGGCTAATTTACACTGTTCATAAAGCTGAAAATTCAACTCAATGATAACAAATTCGACTTTTAACAACTTCAGTATGTTGGCAACGTGCTGACCGACTCTTCCACCACCAGCGATGATCACGTGGTTTTTAAGACTTTTTCCCTGGATTTCAAAGGTTTTTAGTGGTTCTGCCTTGAAAAACCGTTTGCTAAACGCATAAAGCGGTTCTGTAATCCCTGAAACGATGGGTGTAAGCACCATGCTAATAATCGCTGTTGCCAGGACAAATGAATATAACTCTTTATCAATTGACTTAGTATCTAAACCGACCCTTGCCAGGACGAATGAAAATTCACCAACCTGAAACAACCCCAAAGCCACGGAGAGTGGTATCACTTTCCTGTACCGAAAAAACCTTACGATCAAACCAAAAATGGTCCCTTTACAAAAGCTAACCAGAAGAACAATCAGAAGGATATTTAGCCAGTTTTCAACTACGAAATGGGGATCGAGCAACATGCCAACCGAAGTAAAAAAAAGGAGCCCGAAAACATCCCGTATTGATAGAATATCGCTCAGTGCTTTATGACTGTATTCGGATTCACTAATGACCATCCCGGCAACAAAGGCCCCCAGTGCAAAGGACAACCCGACGAAGTGGGTGATGTAGCCGATACCAAGTGCTATCGCCGTTATCGTCAATAGAAAAAGCTCCCGTGAATCCCAGCTTGCAATAATGGAGATAAGCTTCGGAATCAGTTTGGTACCTAAAAAAACCATGGCAATAAGGAATATTGCTGATTTCAATGCAGCCAGCCCCAGTAAAGGCATGCCAGCTTTCGGATCATTCAATTGCGGCATAATAATCATGGCAGGCACCACTATCAAATCCTGAATAATTAACATTCCTATCATCACTTTGCTGGAAAGGGTACCCATCCACCCCTGGTTCATCAGTGTTTTCAAGATGACCATGGTACTGGAAAATGAGATCAAAGCACCAAACCAAAGTGACGGAATTAATTCCCAGCCCATCCAGCGTCCAATAAAAAATCCGAAAAGCATGGTCAGCATTATTTGAACAGGAGTTCCGATGACTGCGACTTTCCAGACCGGTTTTAACTCACTGAATGAAAACTCCAAGCCTAACGCAAACAACAACAGCGCAACTCCTATCTCAGCCAGCATTTCAATTTCATGAACCCCGGATACCGTAATACCGCCTGAATAGGGCCCGATGACAATCCCTGCAATAATATACCCTAAAATCAGCGGTTGTTTAAGCTTCTGTGCAATCAAAGCCCCAACCAAAGCGGCAACGACGATGATAACAATATCTCCAGCTATTCCCATGAAGAACCTCAATTTTGATAGTTGCAGTTGTATTAATCTATGTACAGGCAATATCTATTTTTGACATTGCTTTTTTAAATTTATGAATTTTCTTGCTATTCAATCGTCTTCTATCTTAAGTATACCATACTCCGGATTCAAAATAAAAGACAAGGAACCTACGAGATAAGTTTCAAATTCAAGTCCTTTATCTGATTCTTTCCAATTCATAATATTGAAAACGTTTGAGAAAGCAATCGTCATTCAATTTATCTCGGATCATCTGTCGATTATCAACCGAAGGTTTCGGCTTTCAAGAGATTGAACCGACCTTCAACTCAACCAAAACAGCACTAAAACTTACATCATATACGAGAAAACCATGAGTTCAATAGTGAAAAAATCATCCTCCTCCACATTCGGTGCAATAGAAGCAGTCAAACAAGAAATCCAAAAAACCATAGAAACACTTCAAATGACCAATGATTCAATCATGAAGCCGGTCTTAACCAAACTACTAAAAGACCAAACCCAACACCTAAGCGAGCTCAAATCGAAGGCGATAAGCACACCAATAGTTAAGAAATCACCGTACAACCCGCGTGAAGACATATTGAGAAAGGCTTTACCCCCGTTCATGAATACATCAAATCTCCCGAGCCCGGGTTTGATTCAATACTTGTATACTGTATGTTCTCAATCGCTTCTACTGATTCTGTTGAAAAGAAAAAAGCTGAAACTCCTGATCAGCCATTCAAGGATTTAATCGCCGGAGTATTTCTTGTATAGGGGCCCCTAATGCCCCTTTAATGCCCTTTTAGCAATTGGGATTAAATATTTATGCCCCTAATGCCCCTTTGGCGCCCCTTTAGCTAGATGATAAAAAACACCTTTCCCAGTCGTTCCTTGCTTCATAATGAGTTCTAGCGACTGCAAATACTGAAGATCCTTAGACGCCGTTCGTTTTGCTACATTAAAAAGCTTTTGGTATTCAGAATTTGTAATTCTCCTATTTGATTTAAGATATTGAATTGCTCCTTTCTGGCGATCATTGAGATCGAACTCTTTAAGCTTTTGATCTGTCATCCAATTCCGCCACATAGTAACTCGAAACTGTTGATTTAATTGTTCAAACAATGGCTCTGGCAGCTGAGCTTTTTTACACCAATCAATAACATACTTTGTACCAAATCCAAGTTGTTCAATATAGCCCACCAAAAAGAAAGGTCGAGCTAGAAAAGGATTTACGGGAATAGACAAATGTTCTTTGGTTAAATCATCCACAGTTAGCTGTTCTGGTAATTGTCCAGGATTAACTATTTCAACGCGATCAGCAAAAATAGCAATTTGGACAGAGCCTGACGAATCATAATCGCGGTGAACAACAGCATTAACGATGATTTCTGTAATAACTTCTTTTGGAATTTCCATCCGTACATCAGCCATCGGCCCATCTTGTCTACTACCTATAGATCTATCAAGTTTTGACATAACAAGGTCAACAGCAGCATCTATTTGTTGAAACAATGTACCACCGAAGACCTGATAACTGGGAATTGGGCGGACTTCTTCAATGCCGTAGTAGTGAGAACACTTAATGACAGCATTTGGGCAAAAACGTTGTGGGTCTACTCCAAAGAGCATTAAAGCTGAGTTTAAGGGATGTGAGTCTTCCTCAAGAGTTAGTTGTCTTAAAATATCATCAACACTATCATTGCTCAAGAAAACGAAATCTCTCTCTTTTTTGGCCCTATCAACAAACCAATTAATTGATTTGTTAGAAAAATCTGATATCTTCGCCTTACTAGCCTGAGAAATATAAAAGGGAGTTTGTTTAACCATCTTATTTCTCCTCCATACTAGACTGTTTTTGTTGCCAGAAAAGAAGACTCCTCATTACTTTCAGCTTCAGTTCATCCAATGACCTAAAAATTTCATAAGTCACATCCTCTTTTACTTTTGCAATTAGTTCCGACATCTTCACTTCTTGCCTAGTTTCTGGAGCAAAATCTTTTAGAAAAACGATACAATCTTTTCCAAGCTCTGATGCGAGGTTGAATTCATGCTCTGTTGCTGAGATACCGTTTATGTCAGGTGTCCCATATGTTTCTCCAAACAACCCAAGAATAATAGATGATTCCTCAACTTTATCTTGATAATTGTTTTTTGGACTTTGTTCATTTGCGGGGAGATTCTCGAAAAGAAATACATCGAAATATTGCTTAAGATATGGGTCTGTTAAAATAAAGTAACAGAGTTCTCTTCGTTCATGCTCAAATTCTGATTGCGGACTACTGATAAAAACAAGATACATTGGCTTAAGCCTATTTCAGAGATTTGACTAAATACAAGACATACAGTTCATTATACCTGAAAGCTTGTTCATCATATCATGCAGGAATCGGTAGAATCCATCAAGTTAGGTTTCAAAGACCTGAGGATGGGTTTTTATACTGATGTACAGCGGGAATGAAGCATTCTATTCACATTAAAAACTGCCAAACTGTGGGTCTCAAAATGCAAATCCCCCCAATCAGTATTAAAAAACTGTGACTAAATTGTAACCGGAAAGCGTCTTTTACATACCGGTTGAGTAACTTTTGAAGCACATCTTCTTCGATTGGGTTTGCAGAAAAGACTTCATTCAAAACTGTTATTATTAGAAATTTTCAGCTTATCTAAATTTATGTGACTGGATATCCGATCTTTTCGTGAGGCCACCCTTGTTCTTGCCATTGTTTACATGCTTCTGCCCCAGGAAGAAAAAAAGATCAATAAAAAGCGAGATAGCCAGAAAAGACTCACTTCAAAATCTCAGCAACGTGCCGTTGCAATTGATGGAGATAAGCTGCAGCGTTGGGATGTCCTTCGGGAGGAGCCCAGGAGGTAAAACTTTTATCTGTCTGGGGATCATAGGGACCGGGTTTGACTTCATAAAAGACGGTTTGGGGTACAACGGCAAGGATGGTGTGGTAGAGACCTGCTGGAATATCCACGCCCCATTTGCCTTGGGAGGGATCAAGCAGGAACATATCACGAATTTGGCCGTCATCCTCAAAAATAATAGTAACACCTTTTCCCTGGAGGACTAAAAATCCCTCGTCTTTGGGCGGAGTGATGTGTCGATGAGGACAAATGTAACTGTCTGGTTCGATGGCATTGAGCATGCGTTGGCGTGGGGGGAAAATAGTAAATTCGTTGCTAGAATATGAATAGAAAGGATCTACAGGGAATTTTATACGATTTTCCTGTCCGTTATCATCAAGTAGTCTTTCTTGGAGTTCTGCAAGCGAATCCAGAATATGTCAGGCGGGAAGGGGTATCGGCGTTTTAACATGTCTTTGAGTTAAAGAGGTGAGTAAAATGATGAGAATGCCGCTGAATGCTTTAAAAACGGATCCTCATCATCCGGTTGGGTGACGAGAGTGGGTGTCTAAATGCAATCGCTTGCCAACATGGGATCGTTCTGGATTTCTTCTTTGATGGAGAAGAAAAAATGGTCACTTTTTGGCTGTTCGGACGCCTCCTGAAAAAGATCAGCGAAGTTGTTCTGCACCTTTTCTGTGAGAAGGGATTCCGCTTTTTGGGAGCATCCCATCAGTTGGGCGAAACCACTGATGTAGGTTCCTTCTCCTTTGGCGGCGTCTTCGGCCAGGTTCTCATAGTTGATTCTGACGTAGTGCAGCCTTGGGGCATCAACTTGCACGATACCGCTGTACCCGCAGCCCGATGTCCCAACTGTGACTGAAACCGCATTGGTGGGCAGCAGGGTTACGTTGGTGAATTGAACCAGCACTTGTGATACCATTCCTTTTCCGCCCAAGACTTTGGGTCCGATCCCGCAGGTCTGTGCACCTTTTGCTCCGAATGCGACGCTGGGGAGGCCCACAATCAATAAAAGTATCAGTAAATGGATTGTTTTTTTCATCGTTCCTCTGTGTCGTTTATGAATTATGACAAGCGTCCAGGAAAACCGGGTTGTTGTTCAGCTCTGTGTTTAATTGCTGATAGAATCGCAGAGCCTTGGATTTCTGATCAATAGGTTGCTCGATCAGATTTTCGATTTTTGTCTGTACAGACTTTTGGAATTCTGTGTTGACGTTTGAGGAGCAACCCATGACCTCAACAAGGTTAGCCAGGTAGGGACCCGATCCTTTTAAGATATCTTCTTCAAGATTGGGATAGGTATGGATAATGAAATTCTTCTGCTTCTCATGTTGCACGATCCCGGAGTTGGAACAGCCACTGGTTCCCGAGGTGATGGAGAACGAGTTGCTGATTGAACTGCCTGCATCCTGAGTCAAAGCGAAAGTTTCACCCAGGAAGCTGTCTCCGTAAAGCCTTGTTCCGAAACCGCATCCTGAAGCAGCAAACACACTACTTGGCAAGACGATTCCGCAGAGTACGAAAAATAATAATCGTTTCATCGGATTTTCCTTTGATTTTCATTAACAGGTCTTTTCGTTAACATGAAAAAGAAACACGCGATCCGCTCAGGAGGCGACCTATGGACCAAAACCAGGTAAAATGATTTGATTCAATGGTGCCTGAGAAGGCGGACTGTCATAAAAAACCCCAGTTAAGGAATAGTGCCAAAACTGATAATCTCATTGACGACGTTAAAAAACCAATTCAAGATTGAAAACACGTTTGCTGGATTAAAAAGGATTATCCGCGTATCGTCAGAATGAATTGATCTGATAACGATAATACTTTAAAATAGGGACTGCGTAAATAAAAATCGAATGAAACAAAATTATCGATTGCCATATTATAATACCTTTCTGCGGTGGATTGCGGGCCTGGTGGCGATCGGGTATCTTTTCTTCTGCCAGCCTCTTTATGGATATGACTTTTTCGATTACTTAAAAGATGTCCATCAAAAGGCTATTGCCAAGGAGATCTATAACAATGAAACCTGGCTTTACCTGCTCCACTATTATCCGGTGGCACCGGACAGTCAAAGCGACATCACAGATCGACGCTTTTTTCTTTCAGAAAAAGGCAATGTGGATCCACAGGCTGAACTCTATGAAACGCTGGAAGCGATTTTCGATCCTGTCTTTGAAAAAGGGGATCGCCATGGACAATGCCTGTTTCGCTCTCGATTTATCTGGTTAGACAGGCAGTTGAATTTTGATCGCAGATATCTGCCTGAGGTGAGGTGCAAAAACTACCAGGTGTGGCGGGATTTGGTGAGCGCGCAATCGATCAGCCTGGTATTTGCGTCTTCATTTATGGACAATCCCGGCTCTGTTTACGGACACACGTTTTTAAAAATAAATCGGGAAAAAGGGGGCACTCGGCTGAATCTGCTGGATCATGTCATACAGTATCAAGCACTCCCTGAAGATAACATTGGCATTGTCTATGTGATGAAGGGCATCTTCGGCGGGTACAAAGGCCTGTACCCTCTCGATCCCTACTATATTCCGATTCAGAACAATATTGAATTTGAGGACCGCAGTATCTGGGAGTACGAACTGAATCTGACCGATCAGCAGATGGAAATACTGCTGACCCACTCCTGGGAACTGGCCCATTTTTATACCCAGTACTATTTTTTTAAAGAGAATTGCGCCTATCGAATTGTAGAACTGATTGAAATTGCGGCACCCCAATACCGGTTCAAAGACAAGTTTTTATTCTGGGCCATGCCGTCTCAATCAGTCGTGTATGCCCTCAATGAAAAGGGGTTGATCAGACAGGTGAACTATTTCCCCTCTCGGACGCGACAACTCATGCAGAAATTTGGAAATCTGAGGCCGGAAGAAAAGAGATTGCTGGGATCTCTGGTTGCGGATCCCGGATTGATGAATTCAGATGCTTTTCAAAATCTTTCCGAGGAGAGAAAAATCAGGATATTGGATACAGTTCTGGATTATTCACGGAGCCGGGTGAACAAAGACAGGGACAAACCCCGGACAGCAGACCATCGCCGGAAATTCCTGCTGGCTCGTAGCAGATTGGGAAAATCCAGGGGTTATGAGGCACATGTCTCTGATGAACAATCCATCCATCAAGGACATGCGCCGGCCAGGTTTCAAATTGCAACCGGGAACAGGAACGATCTCCCCTTCCTGCAAATGGCGATTAGAACCTCTTATCACGATCTACTGGCCGACGATACAGGGCATTTGAAAAACTCCCATTTTACGACACTCGATTTTTATTTCAGGATTTATGAGGAGGATTGGACTCTGCACAAGCTCGATATTGTCTACCTGTTTGACCTGGCTCCCAATAATATTATTTCTGATGACTGGTCATGGCGCTTCAGGGCGGGGGTGTATCCTTCCACAATCTCATCGTGTCTTCATTGCAGGAAGTCTCAGCTGCAGACGGCTTTTGGCAAGAGTTTATCGATGTTTTCAAATTCAACAGTGGGATATCTGCTGGCCCACGGGTCTTTTGAGGCAGATCGCCACTATGAAGATGATTATTTGCTGGGAACAGGTGTGGATATGGGGGTGTTGGTAGATATCAACCAGACCTGGAGATTGCAGATGGAATTAACCGGCAGTCAGGGAATTGCCGGGGATGATCACGCCTATGTGAAAGGATTCGTTCAACAGCGGTGGCGTTTAAGTCAGCAAAGTGATGTTCGATTGCAGTGGAATTATCAAACAGAACATGAAGTACTATTGGCGTTAAATGGCTATTTTTAATCAGCAATGTCCGGTCAGGTGTTTGCGGAAAGCAGATTGATGAAACCTGGATTGAGCTTATAAGGATTTATTAGATTTTCTTAGTTTAGCATAGCGGTGCGACCGGCATGGTCATTAACTAGTTGGTGAAAATCCAACCATAACC
>JABGPJ010000176.1 GCA_018645005.1 Deltaproteobacteria bacterium
CTCGATCCAGGTTTCATCATTCAGCTTTCTGCAAAAATCTAACCGGACATTGCTGATTATTATTGAGTTTCCGGGCATAATGGTTGGTGGTTAACCCTTTTGGAGAAAAAATAATAAATCAAGTACTGAAACACTGGAAGATTGCTTGAATTGGATGAGAGAGCAGTTCAAAAACTCTCATAATGCTGCTCTTTCTTTTGATTTTAGGGGATTAAAGTTATTGACCTTTCAGAATTAAACAGGTCGATGTTTTCTACTTCGATCTGTTTTTTAATTACAGGGTATTCTGGCTGAAATAATGACCGATTCTCCGATTTTATTGGCTCGTTGTGAGGCTTGTTCCATCTGCTGGTGTACTGATCCATCTTCCAAGTCTGAACGTACCCGGGCATTTGCCTCGTTGATTTCATTTTCTGATAAAAAACAGTAAACCGAATCACCTTTTTGAAACTCTGGATCCAAAACCAGGCCGGGATTACTATAATATTCTTCCTGAAATCAGCAGTGTCCGGTTAGGTTTTTGCACGCAAAAGCTGAACGATAAAACCTGTCTCTTCGCATAAGGATTTAAAGATTTTTAAGTTTGCTTCACGAAAAACCGCCAAACTCGCTCGTACCTCGCTCAAACAAGGCTCGTTTTCGCTACGCTAAACTAAGAAAATCTAAGAAATCCTTATAAGCGTGACCCAGGCTTCATCATTCAGCTTTCTGCAAAAACCTAACCGGACATCGCTGTCCTGAAATAGTCTTCCTGAAGGAGTGATTGTTTTAATATCTGTGAATTGTAATTGGCTATATCCGAATGTCCCAAAAGGCCAATTACCATAGGTTTCGCTTAATCCGGGATATAGCTTAACCATTTATTGGTTTCAAAATTTGCAGAAAACTGATCTGTAATATTCGATTCAAAAGAGCATAAAGTGAACGCTTCACCAAAGATATAGAAACTGCTTCCCACAACCCTCTTTCTTTTTCTTATTTCCGTCTCAAGGAGGAGTGCATATTTACAGCCCATCGATTAATTGTTGAATGGTCGACATGAACTTCCTCGTTCTTCAATATTTCTATAGTTCAAAAAATATCTGAGGTACCAGAAAACTACCAGGAGAATTGTGCGTTTTGGAAAATGAGAACCTTTGAAGGTCAACTGAGACATTCTGCTTCCTTTCCAAAATAGAAAAGATAATACCAAATCCCAGTTAATGGTTAAACGAAACTTCGCGACAGGTCCTAAATGATCTATCATGATCTTTTAAAATTTAAAACCCAATTCTATTACTTCCTGCACCGGTTTTTGTAAAACTGTTTTTTACAAAAACCGGTCAAAAATATTTTTGAGTTCTTTTTCTTTCATTTGATTGAAGTTTCATAGTCTTTTATCAGGGCTTTTAGTAAAACACTGTTAATAGCATCCTGAGGATCTTTGGTGTTCTCTTTTCCCGCCAGTATCAACGTATTTGCAGGCACAGCGTGTTCAATAGTGTTTAAAAACTGAATCAGTTTAATCGCGGCAGGCCGCAAGTAATGCGCCATAGGCTGTTTTTGAGTAACTACTTTCATTCGCAGCAGAATATTCAGGCTATTGTTATCAATACTCATTTTCAACAGAAGATCCATTGGCAGTAATTCGTTGAAAAACAAAACGCTGCTGTTAAAAACATTGGGATGTGCCTTGGCGATTTTAAGCCGGATGCTACTGATCAATTTTTGAAACTGCTCGTTCTCTTCTTTACTCAGACCAAGACCAAAAGCCTCCGCAACTCCTGATTTCTTAAGGGACTGAATAATAGCTACTTTTTCGTGGACCGACGGCTTCATAATCTCAAAAGCATTTTCATAAAACGGAGTCAAGTGTGTCGAGTAGTCGGTCTGGATATTGTTGATAATGAATCTAATAAATTCCTTACTGAATTCACCGCTGGTATCAATCTCCTGAGTAAGTTTGAATACGATATTGGCTGCTACCCCAGCGTGGACTGCATACAAATGGGAGAGACCACTGAAGAGTTTTTTCAGACGCTCCTTTTGTGCATTCAATCGGACTTTAGTTTTAACTTTTAGAGCGTTGCCCTGTTTTTCCATCTGTGACTGAAGACTATCCGCTTTTTTTCTAATGGCAGCTGCTTTTTTATCCCCGGTTAATTTCAGGCGCAGGAATTCGCTTTCCATATGATTGATTTGTATATTGGCCTTATTCTTGTTTTCTTTAATTTTAAATTGGGTAGTTAAAACCTCTTTCGTCAAATGTTCTTTAAATTCATCTAGAATCTGCTGGCGAGCGGACCGCTTGAACTGATTTGCCTTGGCTATCGTTGATAAAATCTGCATCACAGCCTGTGCCATTATTTCTGATGATTCTCCATCAATAGAAGATTCATCCACCTCATCTTCATTCTTTTGTTTCATCCCCAGTAAGTTGTACTTAATGAAACTTCCCCATTCAGACTTAATGTCCGGTTTGTTTTGAATATCAAACTGCAGAGTCATCGATTCCAATAGATGAGAATTGTAAAAATAGGTCTCAAATTCACCTTTGGAGGTTTTGATCGTACGAACAGAAGTATGATGCATCATTTTCTGTTTGAACTGCTCGAAGGACTTCCTGAGTTGACTTTTGGCGTCATCGGTTTCAAAAGCGCATAAAAACAGGCTTCTGTTTTCAATAACTTTATCCAGAACCGGCTCCATCAACTTCGCCAACTGTCTGATGGCAAACGCACAGGGCGAGGCCGTCACCAGAACCAAAAAATAACGAAAAACAAACAGTTCCATCGCTTCATAAATAAAATCATACCAGTACAAGATTCGAATCTGATATTCAGTCGTTCCGATCCCCAGATTGATATCTAGAGCGCTCTCAATTCTAGATCTCTCCTCTTTGAGGCCAGACTGTTTGAACTTCAGCGTGTCAAAAACCGTCAAAAATGACTGAAGATCTTCCTTTAGAGGATTTAACGCCTCATGAACCTCATTATTGGTTGAATTGGCGGAAAGGTTTTGTAGATAAAACGTTAGCTTGTTTAGTTCCCAGTTCTCTGGTATGGCATAAAAAGCAACCACTTTAAAAATAAGCTTGGCTGCCAGGCCTTCCGTATGTCGTTTAGTAGCCAGACCTTTTTCCTGAATCCGTTTAATCGGCAGCAAAAATTTAATCGGGGTCCATGAGATAATGTCAGCATCCTGTTGATCTGACAGAGTGGGGATATTTTTTGCGACTTTTAGAGTCTTCAGACCAGTAAAGTCCTCCTTTTTTTTGTCAGTAGAGGCGCAAATATCTTTCACACTAGCCTGGTAGGCCAGAGCATAAGCACTTTTTGCTGTTTTAGCGGTATATCTCAAAGCAGATCTGGTAGCTTTCAAACTATCGCTATAACCTGTTTTTCCTTGTAGTAAGTTTTCACCCGTCCGTCTTATCTTGTTAAAAAATCGCCATTTTGGTCCTAGAATCTGCTGTGCAACCGTTTTCAGCAAATACATCTTCTCGGCAGTGGTTTGATCATCTATGGCACTGATTTGTTTATCCGAACGAATCATAGGTTGTACTGATATTGTTGGAATCGTTGCTTGATAATTGAATTCTTGCTGAATGCACAATGAGGGAAAATTGAACCTCAGTGTCAAATATTTGATTTTGGCTAATAAAAGGTGTTGAAGAAATACCCGCAAACACCGATTATTACTTGTCTAACACAGAAAAACCTCTATAATGGCTTTATGATATCCTTACATATCATGAGATTAACACCAAAATAGAGGTTCCCAATGCATCATAAGCATATCAAGGTGATTGTAAAAAGACAACTCAAGAAAGATCGTCCAAACTGGCGTAGTTTGACTAAAAAAGAACCTGGAAAAACAAGTAACGATAGATGTTATCAGCGATTACGATTTTAAACAACAAATAGAAGCGCCTGTTGAAGAATTAATCGGTATAGATAGTCGTGTCCATATCAGAAACATCATTGAGCCGTACAGCAAGGAAACGACGATGGATTATCTTGAAAACCTGTTGAAACAGGCCGGAGCCGACCACCTGATGAGTTTCGAACTGAAAGAAACCCTGGTCGAGCATGCTGCAGGAAATCTGCGGGTACTTAAAACATGGGAGCCGTTCAAAGGCTATCCGCTCTATTCGCAAGATGAAACTGATGATCCAATAGTGATCATTAAATTGTTTGATCCGACAAGCGGTGCGACCTGGTATCTCACCGAGTATGATCCGAAGGAGAAAATTGCATTTGGATTTGTGACCGGATTGCACGAAAATGAGCTTGGCTATATTTCACTTGCGGAAATCGAATCCATCAAAGGTCCATTAGGCATTGGGATTGAGCAGGACCTGTATTTTGTACAGAAGCTATTGTATGAGAGCGGGAATAAGTAGATGTCTCAAGATTTCAATTCCCTATCCATTGGTAACGTGATAGTGAATTTGGTTCCCTTTCCAATCTCAGATTCCACTTCCATAGAACCTTTGTGGTTATTGATAATGATCATATATGAAACAGAAAGTTCCAATCCCGTGCCTTGACCTTTAGGTTTTGTAGTGAAAAACGGCTCAAAGATTCTTTTTCTCACTTCTTCCTCCATTCCAGGTCCATTATCTTCAATTTCAATCCTAGCCATATTTCGACCATTTATTAAATGAATAGTAATTTGATGTGGATCTTTTTGATTTTCTTCTGCCATCGCATAGGCGGCATTATTAAGAAGATTTCATACAACCTGTTCTATCTCTGTTTCAGTGCATGGCACAAGCGGAAGATTTAAATCAAATTCCCTGATTATATCTATATTTCTGAAATCGTACTTTTTTTTCAGATCGTAGTTCTTTCCCGCCAGATCAAGCGCGTTTTCCAATAATTCCACCAGATTGGTAGGGGCCATCTGAGATTCGCTCTTTCGACTGAATTGCAGCATGTTTGAGATTATTTCAGAAGCTTTTTTCCCTGAATCCTTTATTCCATTTAAGAAAGATAAGATTTCCCTTTTTTCCATGTATAACTGAAGATTGTGGAGATCAATTCCAAATTCCTTTGCTGGTTCCTGATTTGATTTTAGATCTGGTGATAATCGGCGCTGAACATTCTGAACTCCCTGCAGCATTCCTCCCAATGGATTATTCAGTTCATGAGCCATGCCCGCAGCCAATCCTCCAACGGACATTATTTTTCTGTCTGGATCATCATCTCTTCCATTCGTTTACGGTCTGTGACATCCCGAGAAACAGCGTAGAAACCAATAGGTTCGCCATCTGGGTTATGCATTAACGACGTTGACACCTCAACAGTTCTTTTCTCTCTGTTTTTCTTAATGATTTCATAAGACAAATAGTTTTGTGCTTTTCTTAAGTTAAAAACATCGTTAAATACTTTGAAGACGATGTCAGCATTTTTTTTGTCCATAAAGGCTCTATTATTCATACCAATTAATTGTGTACGACAGTTTCTTGTCGTACGTGGAGAAGGCGGGAATTTTAACCCTTTTTGGGGTTTCCAAACAGAGGTTCGATCACTTTTTGAAATCCATGACCGGGTTTAGGTTCTTTATTGGTGCGGATTTTCTTCTTCTTTAAAACGTATCATCAAGTCTGGGTAATGGGTGAAATTGTCCACTGGGGGATATTTCACCCATGAAATGGCGATGATGCTTCCCCTTCATCGCGACCCAGCTTCCGGGCCATACCACGCACCCCTTTAACCAGCCGGACCCCGATACCTTCCTGGGCGATGATCTACTGCAGCAGAAAGACAACGGTTTCACCGTCGCCCCATTTGAGTTCCCGTCCAACCTGCTCTTTGGTCAGAGCACCCTCTTCATAAAGATGAAAGGCATAGGCGATCGAGACACTGGCAGAGATGGTATCAAGACCGTACACGTTACAGAGGTGGTTCGCCTTGATGATAGTATCCCAGTCATGGTTCATACAGAGTGGGCCGAAACCGATGGCGGTTTCGTATTCAGGTCCATCTACCCGGTTGATAGACTTGGAGAAATTACTGATCTCGCGGCCGCCTGCAAAAGACCTGCGAAAGCTGCGCATTCTGATTATATAATGCGTTGTTCTGTCATCTTATCCATAAAATCGTCCTGATAACCCAAGAGCTCCTGATAGATTTCCTGATTATGTTCGCCAACCCGGGGAGCACGTGTGACCACTTTTCCCGGTGTTTTAGAGAGTCGGGCCTGGATGCCGGGGATGGGAATTCTCTCCATTCCCGGGACTTCAAGATCCGAGTATTCCAGCATGTTTTCCGATTGGATATGGGGGTCTTTGGAAACATCGGGTAATTCAAGCAACGGCCCACAAGGGATGCGGGCTGCCTGCATTATTTCTACAACCTCATCAGTCGTTCGAGCGGCCATCCATTCAGTGACCAGGGGATCAATCCGCTCTTTATGATAATAGCGATCAAGATCTGTTTTTAAATCAGGTTCATCCAGCAGGTGCTCAATCCCGATCACTTTGGCCATGCGCTTCCACATGGAATTCATAATCGTGGCCACAAAAACATAGCCATCCTTGCATTTGTACAGATCAGTCGGCCCCACGTATGGTGCTCGGTTGCCGATGATCGGTTTGGGGATGCCCAGGACATCGTTTTCGGCAACAGATGCCGCCGTCGTACAAAGAGCCGTCTGCAGCAGAGACAGATCTACTGCTTGCCCCTCCCCTGTTTGATCACGGTGTCTTAGAGCCACCATTGTCCCGAAGGCAGCGGCTGTTCCAGTACCAAAATCAATGGGATTAATGAAGGCACGGACAGGCGGTTTATCCGGAAATCCGCCAACTTTCATAGCCCCTGACATGGCCTGGGCGATGAAATCAAAACCGGTTCGGTCGGCATAGGGTCCGGTACTTCCAAAACAGGAGATAGCAGTCAGGATAATATCCGGTTTGATCTCTTTGAGGTCGTCGTAGGTAAGGCCAGCCATCCTGGCAGCCTCAGGCGCAAAATTATGAATGACCACATCTGACTTTTTGACCAGATCCGCCAGAATCGGTCGGCTCTCGGCCTTAAAAATGTTGAGGGTGATTCCTTTTTTATTGCGGCAATACCCGGGATAGCCCATGTTCTCACCATTGGGTCCGGTCAGGCCGATGGTTCGGTCTTCCTCACCACCGGGACGCTCTATTCGAATCACTTCTGCTCCCATATCCGCCAGCATCATGCCACAGTACGGGCAGGCAATAAAACGGCCAAAATCCAAGATTCTAATATCTCTTAACACTCTATCCATGTTTCCCCTCAAAATAATTCAGTTTTCCTGGTTGAACGTAAATATGACACTTATTTAAAACATTATTTAATTCAATCGCTCCGATAATCTTTTAATGAGGCGATGGTTGCAATGAGATTCTCGACAGCTCGATCCCCGATTCATCACGCTGTTTCGGCAATAGCCTAACCGAATATAGCTGGAATGAATAGAAAATAGATGGAAAGGTTTTAATGAGTCAAATCTAAAGTGAACTATCTGATGACATGGGAAATTCGTTTACTCAGCGTTTCCCATGACCTGGCAGAGGTAGGGCAATCGCATCAAATTTTATGCCCCGGCCAGCACCTTGAGCAGATAGTC
>JABGPJ010000081.1 GCA_018645005.1 Deltaproteobacteria bacterium
GAACTATCAGCAACATTTCATTAATCAGCATACCGTCGTTATTGGGGGAGTATCGACGGTATGCATCTATTGGAGGAAAAGATGAATGAACTACAGAAGTGGAATGGAAATCAGGAATTGCAGTTGCCACAGGAAACAAAAGAGTTCCTGACAACCATATTTGAACAGGGAACAGCTCCCAATACTTTAAAAGCGCATCGTCGTGATGTTGAAAAGTTTTGGCAGTGGGCAGAAGTGTCTTACGGAGTCACAGAGTCTTATCCGGTGCCGGTTGAATTGATCATTCAGTTCATCACTGATCATCTGGGTGGAATGAAACCGGGAGTGGAAGAAAAGTTGGTGGCACTAGGTGTGAAGAAAAAGGGGCCGCACAAGCTTTCAACAATCAAACGGAGACTGTATTCATTATCTGCTTATCACGCCATGAAAGGTATTAAACCAAATCCATGTCGGGATAAGATGGTGATGACCGTAATTCAGAAATGTCATGTTGCATTGGTGAATCAGGGTGTCACAACTGATAAGAAGGATGCAGCAACAGCAGATATAATTGAGAAGTTAGTTGCATCATGTGACGACAACTCAATCAAAGATGTCAGAGATAAAGCGTTAGTTCTCACTGGATTTGCATCTGGTGGCAGACGTCGCAATGAAATTGTCAGCATGAGATTTTGAAGATTTAAAAAAAGTCGCTGGCGGATACACCATCAAAATGTATCTCAGCAAAGGTCAATACGAAGGTGTTGCGAAAGAATTTCCTATCAAAGGAAAGGCTGCTGATGCGTTAGCGCGATGTCTCACTTACATTGGCACAGAGGGGAGTTCCTTTTATTCAATGTTTTTTGAGCCAATGAAAGCGGTAAATACAATGCCCTCTTTTCAGTCCCCTGGGCGGTTGTAAATCAATAGTGTTTTTTGGACCGGTTAGTTAAGCCCCTCTTCACTCCAATTGCTAAGGTGTTTTTAGACAATTAAACAAAACAGGTCGTTCCTACAAGGCGATCTTGTTGACAACATGTAATCCAGTGGATTATAGTTTAACATATGCAAACCATCGTTGAACTGCCTGAATTTAGAAAAAAATCAGATAAACTGATGACAGATTCCGAAAGGGAAAGTGTTATCAATTATCTGGCTGCTCATCCAGCATCTGGTGATATAATACAAGGTACAGGTGGAATTCGAAAATTAAGATGGTCTGCACGAGGCAAAGGTAAAAGTGGCGGTGTACGTATCATCTATTATTTTCACAATGAATTGATACCCCTGTTTTTGTTATCCCTATTTGGTAAAGACGAAAAAGCCAATCTTACCAAAGCTGAACGTAATAATTTAGCTAAACTGACTTCACTACTTGTTAAAAATTATGGAGGCCCAAAATGAACGAAGCGTTTAATAGCATCAAACAAGGCCTTGAAGAAGCTATAGAATTTTCAAAAGGGAGTCTGAAAAAAGCTGTAGTGCATGAATTCACGCCTGTTGATGTGAAAAATATCCGTCTTAAAATTGGAATGACACAAAATGAATTTGCATCTGCCTTTGGAATCAGTGTCAGTACACTTCGCCACTGGGAGCGAGGTGATCGAACACCTCAGGGCCCCGCTCTGGTTTTACTAAATGTTGTAGCTAAAGAACCGAACGCTGTCTTAAAAGCATTGAGTCACTGATTGCACACCACAGACAACAAATCCAATCATTATGTAAGGTAACTCCAAAACCGTTCATGGTCTTCTATCAAAGGATTGGAAAGGGTACCCTGATTGAAAACACTTGGAGATGGGCCGTACCCGATTAACCGGATGTTGTGGGTTAGCATTTACCGTGTCATGAGCGTGGTTGCGAAGACCGGACAGTTGTGTTCCGAATCCGGAGAAAGACATGAAGTACGAAAGTTATCTGAAGAATCATACCAAATTTCATTTCAAACAACCTTGATTTCGATGTTAATGACGCTTGTTAGTCACCGACATCGGAAAAATAGAATGAATTTTGTTTGATGGTGCAAAAGGAATTTCCTATCATCTTTTCATCACCGCCTTACAACTCTACACCTTTTTTCTTTAAGAGTTCCTTGTCTTGATCCATAAAGTAGACCCAGGTATTACGGGACATCAGGCAGTCATCCGCTTCACAGAGGGCTTCCAGAATTCGGTAGTGCAGGCGTCTTCCGTCTATATGATCCGGATCCTGTTTCAACAGGATATCCAATACCTGGAGGGCTAGCTGCCAGTTGATGTCATTGGTGACGCGATAAACGCCGGAAAGGTGGATCAGGCAATAAGTACAGCGTATCACGCGGCTATTAACACAGGAGCCACCCAGGACAACAAACTAAGGATTACGGGCAGGAAATTGCGACACCGGTGTCATACTTCTTTTCGTTAATACCATTAACGTAAAAGGAAACACGTTGTCTTTATATAAACTGTCAGCAAAAGTCTCCATTTTCTTCAATTGAAAACGAATGATTATCCAAATTGGTTAAATTGAATGCTAGAGGATGTCGATATGGCTATTTTATTGCGTAGCCTGGGTTTAATACCCCGCTGCTTGCGGCGGGGTAGTTCATTCACCGTCTTCCTTGTCCAGAGAATCGGCGTGACTTAGATATAGCTTCTGCGAAACTATTGACGGCAGATTTTCAGATCTTAGATGCAGCAGTTTGGATTTGAGCTTTTTTGCTTCCTTGACATCTTCATCATCGTCCGAAGCGAGGGCTAGAATGTCGATGACATGCAAAGCCGTTTGTACCTTTCCTTCTTCCATAAGATTGCGCGCCATATCTATGACAGTTTTTCGGTCACTGATAGCACTAAGTATTGCGCTGGCCGCATCCCGAGGATGATCCGGATGCAGGCTGGTTGGATTACGGTCCCACCATCCGGTTTCAGAACGATATATATCACGCACAATCATATCGGGGCATCCGTAGGTAGGAACCGACCAAGGCTGCTCGAAATACTCAGCAGGATATTCAATATCATACAGGATCTCGACATCGTTCATTCCCTTGTTAAGACGATCAACCACCTCCCGGCGTAAATACTTGAGTCCGTCTGCCATATTCGTCAAAATATGTTGGATCTCTTCTCGTCCTCTGAGGACATTTCCAAAACTGGGGATCAAAATCTCCGGTTGCAAAGCCACAAGTTTTTCCAGGGTATTGACCCATCGGGCATCATCGCGTTGCGTACGCAAAGGTGTGCCGATGTTAACACAGGAGCTGACCATAGAGGGCCCGGTGTAAAGCAGTTTTTCTTCCGGCAACCACACCGCGACAGAATCGTCCGTTTCCGAAGGAGCTGAGAGCACCTCAACAATTCGATCCCCCATGATCAGCCGTAATTTATCACTGAAAGTAACCGTTGGATAGGTATACTGAGGCTTTGTCAATACTTCAAGAGGAACCCGGAACTGATTTGAGTTCAAATAGTTCTGAAACTGCCAGGTTTCCTCATATCGGCGGTAACGAAGAGATACCTTCTCATGGGCAACAAACCGGGGTTCTGGTTCTCCGTCTGCTTTTGCCGCTTCACGGAAATACCAGGCTGCGCGGTTATATCCGTTATGTCCATGGCTGTACACGATGGAATGAATCGGTGCATCAGAAATGGACCGAATCTCGTTGCGAAGGGCTTCTGCCATTTCTGGGGTCCGACCTGCATCAATAAGCACAAATCCGATGTCGGTTTCAATGACAGTGATGTTCCCCATACCCCCAAGAATGTAAACGCCCGGGTGAACCATTTCTTTTTTGACGTTACTATTCAGGGTAGGGGTGAATCGTTTGTTTGTTTTTTCCATGATTTAGCCTGCTAAAGAATTGTATTGATTGATTTAAAGTTTATTGAAAACTGGGCCCGGATTATTTATTGTTAACCAATAAAATAAAAATGGTGAGAACGATTGAAAACACCAGGAAAAATGCCGCTGAAATGATGGTGGCAATTGATATTTCCGATGCTACTTTAAACAATGACGTCGGAAACTGTCCGTTATATTTTCTAAACATATTAAAAACGAATATATAAGCAGCAACGCCAACCGGTGGAATGGGCAGGAAATATCGAATATTAGGAGCGACTGAATCCTTGAAGAAAAAAACAAAAAATCCCAAAAATGCCATGGTCAGACCACAGAATATGATCGCCAGCATATTGGTTTTGAAAAAATACGTTTCCATATAAAAAAAGGGGGCCAGGCTTGCACCTTTGCGTTTTTTCAAGTTGGGATAAGGCCTGACCCTGAGTTTTTACTTCAAGGGTGAATCCATTTTCCACCACTTTTCAAGTACGTCGGGTTTCTTGGTGGGACCGTATCCAAACATATCATCCATTTTAACCAGAAGTTTGGTCGCAAATGGTAACTTGGCACCCAGCACCTTTGAAACATCGTGGAGCAGGGTTTTATCCTGTTTATTCCAGGGGCAGACTGCAAAACAGATGGCGCAGACACTACTTTGCCTGAAACAATAACTGGCGCATTTTGGCGAATCTTCGAAATAGGTTTTTTTCCCGGGATTATTCCACTCTCCTTTGGGTTCCCAACTCGGTTCATTATCCATACTGAGTGCTCCTACCGGACAGTGTTCCGCACATTTTTTACAGCGTTTGCAGAATTCCTGTAACCCGAAGTCGATGGGTTTATCAATCGCCAGCGGCATGTCGGTGGCCACTGTCAACAGGTTCATCGTCGTCCCCAAGAGGGGTGATACCAGCCGATTCGTCCGACCCAGCTCACCCAGGCCGGATAACACAGCATATGCCGGTTGGGGGGCTGGCAGGATCTTTGCTTGATAACCGAGGCCTCGGATAAAATTCTTCAATCCCCATGTGGATTTCTCCATTCTCAGCCAGGCTGTGAAAACAGCAGTATCCCCCAGGGGTGTGTTCATCCGCTTGATGCCTTCAGGGGCCCAATCGCACGCTATGGTGATTGCGTACTTCAACTCTTCGGGAACCTGCGCTTCCGCATATGTTAACTGAGGATCGACCAGTGAAATCCCGACTTGAGTGGCTCCCAGAGATTTAGCCACCAATTCAACGGTTTTGGACGCTTCCTGCCTGGATCCCTGCCAGGATTCAATCCCCAGTCGCTCGACCAGGTTTACATATTGGGTTTTTTCGGTGAGTTTGTCTAAATTGACATCAAAGCTCAGGAAACTGCCAAAGGTTGCATAATTGAACTGCCAATCCCGAAGGGTGTGTCCGGGCTGATTCTCCTCTATTGTCCTTTTCATTCGGTCCCATTGCTTGTGCCACAGGGCGGTCATCTTGTCCGCGCCGAGATGGTATTTCAGCCCGATTGCCGGAGAATCCTGAATGAAGGTTTCATAGTCTTCCCGCGTCGTGTGACGTGCATACAGCGCTGTAGACTTTGTTATATGCGGTCGTTCAGCTTGCTCTTTGTCAGTCTCGGTGGTTATTTGATCAACCGTTTTTACCCACCATGGATACCGACCCTTCTGATTTCTATATTCTATTTCCGGTGTTTCGCTGACTTGTGTCATTTTCAAACTCTCCAACTGAATGTGGTTTTAAAGTCACGGTGTCCATATAATTTATCGCGAAGACCTGTGAGACTTTATCTACAGGCGGCCGTTATCGCTCGCGACTGTCATGAAATACTCAGCCATATTGTTGAAAGGTTTTTCCGGACGCTCATATCGCTGCAGCTTCAGGGTTTCTTCCGGGCAGTCGATGGTGCAGACTCCGCAACCAATGCATTTTTCCGGATCTGCCACGGAGCGACCTTCATCGTCGTCAATAAACAGTGCACCCAGAAGACAGCGATCGATGCAGGTCTCGCACATGGTGCAGTCATCGCCCGCCATAGGCAGAAACTGTGATGGTAGTACAGCTGTTGGATTGTCCCAACGGGTTCTGCCCCTGATATTTGAACAGCAGCAGCCACAGCAGAGACACATGATGTTGTGGGGGTCGGCCAGGTAGTTATCAGCCGTGGCGATCAGTCCTAATTCCACCATTTTGTCCAGGTATTCGATTGCCTTCTCTTTTGTGACTCGCTTCCCTAAGCCGGCATTCTCCATATAGCGGGCCGTGCTGCCGATCATTATACAACTGCCGATGGGGAATTTATCACGGCATTCACGGATGTCCATCTTTTCTGTCCGAACCCGGCAGGGGCAAGGAACCAGGACAAGGTCTTCCGTGCCCAGTGTCTTGATATAATCATGCGCCTCCTCTTTCTCAAAAACTTTCTCTTCAGGAGCTATGGACTGTTCAATGGGAATGGCTCTTAAACCGGGCGTACCTTTTTCCGAGGTGGCGTAGTATTTATAGAACTTCTCCTTGATAAAGAAGTCCTGATATAACGTTGCGGCTTCCAGATCATTCGGTTTCAGTTCCGGATAAAACATGTGCAGATTCACCAGGTTTGGAATCATCGGCAGACAATATCCTCCTTTTGAGGTCCGGCTGATGAATCCCTTCTGTGTCAGCTCATCAAGTATAGTCTGGACGGCCTGAGAATCGCCGGTGGCGGCAATCACTTCCTCTGCTGTTTTCGTTAATGGAAGCATGGGCAGATGCTGCACGACTTCCGCTTCCTCCGGATTGTAAACAATTTTCAGATAAGCGATAAACGCCTTGGACAATTCCCCATCCGACTTGGGAGCGGTCTGAATTCCCTTGTCAACGTTTTCTGCTATCTGAATATAGGACTGATCACTCATCTAATACTCCTTCTTTGATTGACAATTTTTATTCACTATTTCCAGTAAGTGCTTACGGGAAATACACAGAATACAATCGCTGGTGGTATGTATCAAACATACTGACTATTATTCAGCAATCTAAGTCGAGGGTGTAGAACTTAATAGTCATTCTGTTGGATACAGTACACAAGCATATTGGTTTTGAAATTATAAACTACAAAATGTAAATAGAATGCAAAGACCAGCTCAGACCCTCGTCATTCCAGACTTGATCTGGAATGACGACGGAACTGAGTTCCTTTTTCATTCTTTGTTGTAGATTGGTTGCCATGGCAGTTAGTAGGGTGCCTTACAAAAAGTCCAGTTTGGTAGGAAGACCGAAATTAAGATGTTTTCCTTTTTATTTGCGACATTCTCAAACCACCAGGCTGAAGGCTACCGCCAGCGAAACGACACCCGACCCACCGAACATGCCAAGCCCGAGCCAGGCAGCTCGTTCTTCATGTTCTTTCAATGAGCCAACGAGCACATCAAGCCCGAAAACCACCAAAACGCTGCCGACTGCAAACAGCAGCCAGACAAACCACTCGACCGGCGTTTCCCTGACAAACAGCCAGGAACCGCCGATTCCAATTAAAATACCACAAATTAAATTTCTCATATCATCCCTTTCAATGTTTGTGTGAAATGGTTACTTCCGCGTCATTTGTCAACCCCGCGAAGGCAGGGATCCAGTCGAGTAAGCAATGAATATTTCTACTGGATTTCCACTTTCGCGGGAATGACACTGAGATCTAATTTCCAAGCCGACTCTTAAGTCATTTTCCCTGATTTGAGTCAACACCGCGTACCGGATTCTCCAGGTCCCACCACTCTTCCAGTTTCTGCTTCT